>JBIKQC010000004.1:0-26527 GCA_044349855.1 Saprospira sp. | reverse complement strand
TCTTTGCTTTTTTACTTGACAAGACTTAATATCTTAAAGAAAACCTTTATAAAACTTTGCGCACTTTGCGTTGATCCTTTTTTCTTTGAGGTTAGATTTCAGATCATGTGAAACGCAGGTTAAAACAAAAGTCTTTCCTTTGTTTTTTATAATCACTATCTTCTGGACTCGGGCTCCTTTTATCTTTTATCTTTTATCTTTTATCTTTCATGAACGCAATGCTTTTTGCCGCCGGGCTCGGTACCCGACTTCGCCCGCTCACAGATAATCAGCCAAAAGCATTAGTCACTGTAGCCGGACAAACGCTTTTGGAACGGTCTATTCATCTTTTAGCGATGCAGGGTGTCAGTCGAATTGTTATAAATGTACACCATCATGCTGAGCAGATCGTCAGTTTTGTTCAGAATCAGGGTTATTTTGGGCTCGACATTCAATTTTCGGATGAGCGTGAGGAATTGCTCGAAACAGGTGGTGGATTGCTGAAAGTGGCTCCTTTATTGAATAACGGAAAGCCATTTATTGTATTAAACAGCGATATTATCTGCAATGTAGATTTCGCGAAAATGCTGAAAACGCATTTGGACAATAAGGCATTGGCCACTTTGGCTGTTAGAGATCGTGAAGAGAGCAGCAGACAGCTGTTGTTTGATGAACAGGGTCATTTGGGCGGTTGGAAAAATAACAAAACGGCAGAAAGCATTCTTTTTAAGGAAGAATCTTTGTTAAAACCACAGGCATTCAGCGGTATACATATTCTCAATCCCGAATGGTTTGAATTGTGCAGTCAGCGGGGGAAATTTTCCATCATAGACAGTTATCTGGAACTTGGCAGGAAATGGCCTATTGTTGCACACCGACACGATGAGGACTATTGGTTTGATGTCGGCTCTATTGAGAAATTGGCGGAAGCTGAGACTTTTTTGAAGGGGAAATAGCCCATTTTAGTGAAACTAAGAAATTAAAATGAAACCGTGAATTCCAACTAAAAAAAAGGCCGATTTAATCGGCCCAAAGTTTATTTCAATTTAATTTCCAGCAATTTGGCATTACCGCTCAAAAGCATATCCAAAATTGCCTCAAATTCCTTCATTTTTAAGGTGTAGGCATCTTTTTCTGATTCCAAACCACCGTTAGTTCTAATTTTAAACTCAGGAGTTTTAAAAACAGACTCATAATTTAGAATGATCCCATCCAATTTCAGAGGATAAGATTTTTCATAGTTCTGATTTAACTCCATTTTGGCGATAAGGCTCTTTAATTGCTGAATTCTAATCTGGTCCAGGGCCGCTTTCATATTTGGCAACTTCATTTTTTGAGGTCTGCCGTGATGTGTAATGGTTTTGGAAAGAGTATCAGCTTCCAGTCGATAAACAACAATATGTCGGTGGCTATCCTTCGATTTTTCCTCCTTGGTGAGTTTTAGCTCAAAAACATAGTTTTCCAAAGGTTTTGGCGTTTCTTTTACTGTTGATTGTTTTGTAGTATCAGTTGAATTTTGGTCCTTTTTTTCGGGTGCGGTATTTTGCTGACAGGAGCAAATAAAAATAGCGAACAGCAAGCTTAAATATTTCATCAGAAAGTTTTTTTAGGTTCAATGAATAGATGCAAAGTTAAATAATAGATTTGAGAATTAGAAAGAGGATTTTAGATTAGGAATAATTCATAAAGCTGTCATTTATTTCTACTTTATTATTTCATCGCCTCTTCTTTCAATTGCTTTGCAGTTTCCTCGCCCAGATAAGCATCTATGAGAAGATGTACCCAATATAAGACAGGTGTTAACAAAATTGCTACCGAAAATTTATAGATATAATTTACAATCCCGATGGAAATGATCTGATTGGCAGACCAGTCTGCACCGATACCAAAGGCAATATAAAGCACCACAAAACTGTCGATCAGCTGCGAAACCAGCGTGGACCCTGTCGCCCTTATCCAGAGATATTTTCCCCCGGTAGCACGTTTAATAGCTCTGAAAACATAAACATCCAAAATCTGACCCACAAAAAAAGCGATAAGGGATCCAAAGATAATCCAAAGTCCCTGACCGAAAATTGCCCGATAGGCCAATTGCATATCCGGAACGCCATTTTTTTCCTGAGATCCGACCCACCATTCAGCCGGACTGAGACCAATTGCTGCAAAAATCATTATAAAGGCATAAATGATCAGTATTATTGTGCCATTAGAGAGAAACCGAACTCCCTTTGGACCAAAATATTCATTGATAAGGTCAGTCAGAATAAAAACGACCGGCCAAAGCAGGACACCCGCCGTAAGCTGCAGTGAACGGGCCTCACCAAAAATATTCCAATTCACCGGTTCAAAGCCGGCAGTCTGTTCCAAAGAAAATATTTTAACGCCCATAAACTCAGCTATGAGTGCATTTGCAACAAAAAAACCGCCCAATATCATGTACAGGCGCGTACCCTTAAAAGATGTTATTCCGCTCATTTTATCAAATTGTAAACTGAAATTTCAAAAGCTGTTTGCTAATGGAACAGCAAAATAAGATCTTTGTTAGATTTTTTAGTAATATTGCCCTTATTGATGTGATAATGTGCGGATATGATAATGTGCGGATGTTATAAAGACGATTGAGATTTTACACGTAAAAATTGTACCCTCTACCAAATACCAAAATAAAAAGTTATGACCGGAAACCTATCGGATAGAGACGCCAAAGTAATCTGGCACCCTTTTACACAAATGAAGACTGCTGCACCTGCCATTGCGATTGTGAGAGGAGAAGGCGCAAAGTTATACGATGAAATGGGTAATATCTACATAGATGCGATTGCTTCCTGGTGGATGAATCTGCACGGACATGCGCACCCGCATATATCTGCTGCTCTGCGAAAACAGGCCGAGGTATTGGAACATGTTATCTTTGCCGACTTTACACATCGTCCGGCAGTGGAACTGGCCGAGCGGCTATTGTCAAAGTTGCCTCCAAATCAGGCCCGGGTTTTTTATTCAGATAATGGCTCTACTGCAGTGGAAGTCGGTCTGAAAATGTGTTTTCAATACTGGTTTAATGTTGGCCAGCCCAAAACCAAAATGATAGCACTTGAAGGGGCATATCATGGCGATACCTTCGGCGCTATGTCGGTAGGAGCAAGGTCTGCCTTTTCTGCACCTTTTGAACCATTTTTGTTTGAAGTGCTTTTTGTGGAAGCACCCGTTCCCGGAAAGGAAAATATGGCTTTTGCCCAAATGCAAAAACTCATGGCAGAAAATCCGGGTCAGATTGCCGGTTTTATCTTTGAACCTTTGGTGCAGGGAGCAGGCGGCATGCGCATGTATGAACCTGAAGCTTTGGACCGTATGTTGGAAATCTGCGTACAGAATGAAGTGATGATTATCGCAGATGAAGTGATGACCGGATTTGGCCGTACCGGACAGATGTGGGCCTCTGACTACCTGACTTACAAACCTGATGTTTTCTGTCTGTCCAAAGGATTGACTGGAGGCACTATGGCTTTTGGCGCTACAACCTGCACTAAAGCTATCTTCGATGCCTTTTGGTCTGACGATAAATTAAAAACCCTGTTTCACGGACACAGCTGCACCGGCAATCCGCTTGCCTGCTCCGTTGCGCTTGCCAGTATGGATTTGATGGAAAAACCCGAAACCTGGGCCAATATCCGTCGTATTGAGAAAGCCCATAAGGAATTTTCGGCAAGACTGCATGGTCACCGCCTGGTGAAAAATCTTCGGCAAACCGGAGTAATCATTGCTTTTGAATTGGAAACAGGCACTGAAACATCCTATTTTAATGGTTTGCGTGATATGATCTGGCGATTCTTTCTGGAAAAGAAACTGTTGTTGCGTCCTTTAGGCAATACCATTTATATCCTGCCGCCATACTGTATTACAGATGATGAACTGTCACAGGTGTATGAAGGAATTGAAAGCCTCTTGAGTTTTTTGGAAATGCAGTAGAGACGTTATTCATAACGTCTCGGATGCAGAACAAAAAGTTATATAACATCTCGGAAGCAGGAACAAGATTTTTTTTTAATTTTATAGCCGCTATGTAAATAGCACTAAAAACTTTAATAAAACATTTAACTCAATTTTCTAATTTCAAATTCAAATATGAAAAATCTATTCCTTTTTGCTTTTGCCCTGTTATTTATGACAGCCTGCGGAAACCCGGAAAAAACGAAAACAGCCTCAGCGCAATCGGAGACTTCCAAAGTTGAAAACCAAGAGAATGCTCCCGAAAAAGATGCTCCAAAAAACATTGCGGAACTTTTACAGGGGAAATGGCAGCACGAAGATGACAAGAGCAATTATCTGATGTTTGATAAAAACCTCCGAAAAGAAATTGCCGACGGCATGGATAAATGGGATGAGGAGCCCTTTGTGCTCACAGATGCCTGCATGAATGCCGGCGATGTGAACCCCGAAATTCCAAAAGAAAAAGACCGTTATATTTCTGTTGCAGAAAGTGACCTTTGTTGGTACATAGTAGATGTGAATGAAAATATGCTGACACTCAGCTATATGGGCAGAGGAAATACGTTGAGGTATAATAGAGTGAAAGCTAAAGGCGCCCCAGGAAAATAGGAGCCAGGTGCCAGGAAAATATGGATGAACAGCGAAAGGACGGCTTCAGCCACCTGAAGCAGCACCTAACAGAGCCGTAGGCTTTAGCCTTCGGTAGTAGAATAAAATAAAGGGCTGTCCGATTTTGGTCAGCCCTTTGAGTTTTTGTAAGCCCCAAAGCACTATTTATAGTTTCTTTCTATGCAATATTTACTAATATACAGAAAATAAGTTTTGAGAAAAACTTGCTTTTGCATTTTTTGTGGCTTATATTTACAAATAAGCTCACAATTTTCGATTGTAGAAAATTTAAAAAAAGGATTACAATTAATAATTGAAGAGTTTTAAAAACCTAAGGTTTATGGAATTGGATAATTCGTTGAATTATATAACTGAAATTAAACAAATTCTTGCGCAGGCGAGGCAAAAGGCTTATGCTGCGGTCAATACGGCTATGGTAGAAGCCTATTGGTTGGTTGGAAGGCGCATTGTTGAAGAAGAGCAAAACGGAAAAGATAGGGCTGCTTATGGTAAGCAAATACTAAAAAATCTATCCAAAGAGCTCTGTTCAGAATTTGGAAAAGGATTTTCCGAAAGATCGCTTCGCGAGTTCAGACAATTTTATCAATTATTTCCTGATTTGTTGGAAATTTGTCAGGCAGAGATTGATCCAACAATCCAAAACATTTGGCGAACACCCTTCGCCATATCTATAAATCCAATTTGGCGAACAGTGTTCGCCAAATTATACTGGTCTCATTATCAGCGCTTATTACGAGTTTCGGATATGCAGGCTAGGATATATTACTTAAAAGAAGCTGCCGAACAAAACTGGACTGTTAACACACTCGAACGAAACATTTCTACACTCTATTATCATCGACTCATTTCGTCACAAATAAAAGAGCCTGTTGAAAATGAGATGATTGAAAAAACAAAAGATTTCCAAAATGACAAATATGAGTTTATAAAAAATCCATCAGTTCTGGAATTTCTAAACTTGCCTTCAAATTTCGGATATACAGAGAAAGAATTTGAAAAGGCTTTGATTGATAATCTTCAAAAGTTTCTTATGGAACTGGGTAAAGGCTATGCCTTTGTAGAACGCCAACAATTGATACGAACTGAAACCTCCGATTTTTATATCGATTTGGTCTTCTACAATTATATCTTAAAATGTTTTGTAATTGTTGAACTTAAAACACATAAACTTACACATCAAGACATTGGGCAGTTGGATATGTATGTTCGCATGTATGATGATTTGAAAAAGCAGGAAAATGATAATCCGACTATCGGCATTTTACTTTGCACTGAAACCGATAATATTATAGCCAAATACTCCGTATTGAAGGAAAATAAACAACTTTTTGCAAGTAAATACATAGAGTACCTGCCCACAGAAGCCGAATTGGTGGCAGAAATTGAAAGAGAAAAACTTATTATTAAGCAGCAGTTGGGCTTATGAAATTAGCTCTGTTAAATTGAGACTTAGCCTATATTGTATTTGACTTAAATTTAGTACAGACAGAGAATTTCAAGAAAAGCATGGATAAATAGATAAAACATTAAACACTAAATAAATTATTAAAACATGAAAAAAATCCTCACATTCCTCCTACTACTTTTAACCTACTGCGCTCAGGCGCAATCAGGCTATGCCGTCATTTCTGCCACAGATGTGAATTTCCGTACACAGCCCGACACAAAAGCCGAACTGATATCGAAAGTACAGTTGGGTACTTTGGCGAAGGTACTGACAGAACCTACAGAAACTAAAAATTGGTATAAATTGCAGATTGGCAGCAAAACCGGTTGGATTTCTGCGGATTATGTGTTTGATTTAATCCCCTTGGATAGTGTGGATAAATTTGCTGTAGCCTATAAAAGATACAAACCATATCTTGCTATGAGCAGAATTGAACAGTCAATGGGCCGATATGATAATTTTTTAGTCATGACGGAAGACGAAAATCTGACAGTCAATGCAAAAGTTTACCCGGTTAAGATAATAAATCCCGGACAGGGCTATATACTGGAAAATTATCGCAACACTTTCCTCTCACTCACTTCCGCTCCGGGAGGCGTAGATTTGATTCATTGTCATGAAATAAGTGACGGTACGGTTACTTTGTCTTTTTACTATGCTTATATCTATTACGGATTGCTGGTTTTCGAAATTAAACCTAAAATTACTGAAGGATTTTTTGAGGCAAGGCTTAAATATTATTACCACAAAATGCATGATGAATAATTATATAATATAAATGCTAATCACTTAATATTAAGATAAATACTATTTATTTTATGAATTATTTTTTAACAAATCTGCATGAATTAGGGCTGAACGAAGAAAAAGTAACCCTAATTGCGATCTTGCATTGATGTTCATTTTTTATAAAGCAATAATGCGCCAAAATTACGCATAGCATCATCTTCTTAGAAAATTTCAGACTATGCTTAGATATTATGCTTTTTACATTCTCCTTTTTGGCTGTTTCAATCTGATTCAGGCCCAAAACAAGGCAGTTCCTTTTGAATCGGAATATTTTAAAGTTCCTTCTGTCGATCCTAAATTAAAAAAATTAGAATTGTTGGCTGTCGCAGGTGACAGCCGCTGGGTAAATCCTGCAAGTTTTACAGCAGGTGATCTGCGTTTTGCAGCAGAAGATTCTATTATCATTATAGCAGGCAATGACTATCTTACTGCCTGGGAATCCCACACAGGTAAACTTTTATGGGAATATCACTTTCCGCATAAAAGGGGCTACAGCAATATGACCCGAACCCTCAGTATATCAGAAGATAAAGCTTGGGTTGCTGCCGCAAATGACGGCAACGGATTATATATTTTTAATTATTATACCGGGAAGTTGAAAAAACTATTGCCTTTCGATGATATGTTTGTCTTTGGATCTATCTCTCCAAACGGAAAATGGGCAGCAGTTTATGGTTTAAATAATGGCTGGAAACTTTGGAATCTTTCCGAAAATGAATTGCATTCAGAAAGTGCTGAAAAAATTACTGCCATCAGCTTTTCGCCTGATGGTAAGACCTGCGCCATCAGCCGACCGACAGATAATGAGATCTATAAGATTCAAATACTGAAAATGTCAGATAATACTCGTAAATCTGTCGATGTTGAGATAAGCCCATCCAATAACTGTCAGACCCTCCATTTTTCTCCGGACGGAAAGCTACTGGCAATGGGTTTTTGGGGAGGAGATTTTGCGGTCTATGATCTTAAATCCAATAAACTGCTTACCCGAAAAAATATCGACAAGAGTTGGGTTGACGGACTTGCATTCTCACCTGATGGAAATAAGCTGCTCGTATTGGGTGCTGTAACTATAAAAATATGGTATAAAGAAGATAATAGTCTGTCGGATTGGGGACCTTCAGATATCATTTATCCCAATAATTGCCTGGAAGACGGTGTTTGGAGTAAAGACGGAAGACAGATTATGCTTGCTGCAAGAGAATGGCAACGCCCGCGTAGATTCAGCTCAGATGCAGCTGCAGAAGAAATATATAAAAGCGAGGGCTTCGTTTCATCGAATGTCGAATTGGCTTTTACTGTAAAAGAAAATAAAATAGCTATTAAAACACCTGACGGAAAATCTGTCTATGCTGACTTCAGCCAGAAAAAAGGTTTAAAAGAATGGAATTTTGAGTTTAATACTGAGAAGGCCATAACTTTAGGTAATTGGCAGAGCAAATCTGTGAATATACAGAGTATTGATAATATAGGTTTATTAAATGTCCTGCCCGGAGAGGTAGAAAAATGGCACAATGGACCGAGTTCATTGCTCTGTGAACATTATTTCGGAGGATTTACAGAGGATAAATCACTATATGCAGGTGTAGGGAATGACAGAGTTATTTATGTTTATGACGGCAAAACCGGCATTCCCCTTGCAGGTGTTGCTGTAAAAGGAACTTATATTCAGGCTGCAGCTATAAGTCCTGACGGTAATTATTTAGTATCAATGGGTTGGGATGCGCTGTTGAGACTCTATAAAATTCCTAAATTGAATTAAACTTACAGAATCCTAATCTCAATACTTATGTCAATAATTATGTCAATACAACTTTTTCCTTTGGAAAAAGAGAACTAATAAAGTGGAAATCAGCGTAGAACTGCCCAAGATAATCCAAAAAGCAAAAGGCGATGCATCACCGAAAGGCAGTGGAACATTCATACCAAAAAAACTGGCCACAAGGGTAGGAATCATCAGTACCAGTGTAATGACGGTGAGGCGTTTCATCACCTCATTCAGGTTGTTCGAAATCATGGAAGCAAGCGCCTCCATCGTACTTGCCAAGATGTTGGAGTAAATACTTGACATTTCAAGTGCCTGAGAGTTATCGATAATAATATCCTGCATCAGATCTACCTTATCTTCGTCGTGGCGGATAATCAGAAAATCGGTGCGCTGCATTTTCAGCATCATCTGACCTATAGCGCTTAGTTCGGTAGCAAAATAAACCAATGATTTCTCCAAGTTTAGCAGTTTACGAAGGTCAGAGTTTTTACTCGACTCATAAACCTCCTGTTCTACTACATTTCTGCGAATGTTGATGTCTTTCAGGCAACGAAGGTAGGCAATCACATTCTGTTCCATGATCTGGAGTACAAAAAGGGAGTGGTCGTGGGGATTAAAGGTTTTGGATTTTCCGTCTTTGAAATACTGTAAAACCGAATTTTCGTAGGAGGCAATCGTGATCACATAGTCGGGCATCAATACAATACCGATAGGAACAGTGATGTAGAGGGTGCGTTCCTCTGTAGTGTTATCATTCAGCACCGGAGTATTTATTACGATCAGTTTGATGTTTTCATCCGATTCAAAACGCGTACGTTCGTCAATATCAAGAGGGTCAGTCAGGTAGTCAATGTCAATATCCAACTTTTCGGCCAACTGTTCCAGTTCGACGATATTGAATGGAGGCGTGATGGTAATCCAACAACCGGGTTCTATCGATTGCAGTTCCTGAATGCGGCCGTTGATCTTTTTTTGGTAGTGAATCATAGGTGCCGTTTGGTTTTCCGTTCAGAATACATTGTCCGCTATTGTGCATCGCCTCAATTAAGAGCCTCGCAAAATCGGGGGCGAAGATAGTAATAAGATTAGACAGCAAAGAGTAAAGAGCAAATAAAATGGGCAAAAAGTAAAAACTGAGACTTTCTGGAAACTCAAAAAGCAATTATTTATAATTTTTGGCGCAATGCTTGTTAATAAAAAGCTATACAAGCCTTTTTTGTGCAAATTTCAAAATTTGTTTGTAAATTTACGGAAGATTTTTTGCCTCTAGGCAAAAGCCTTATTTCTTTGACTACTCAAGTTTAATTATTTATGTACAAAAACTTCAATATCAAAAAAATAGCAATTTTATCGGCTATTTTACTGTTTACAGTAAATGCTGTATTTGCTCAGCATAAACATAAAGCATTGAAACATGCTGACCTGATTATTAAGATGTCAGAAAAAGATACCTGCAATATAGACACGATGCGTCTTTATTCATGGACAGGCGTTCAGGTGGAAGAAGTGGCCAAAACTACCCCAGTAATGGGTAAAAATGGTTTTGAATTTAATTTCAAGCTTAAAAATCTTTCCTTCGGCAATTATTATCTCGGTAGAGTAGTGAATAATACGATGACTGACATGCGTCCCGTCGTACTCGGTACTGAAGAAAAAGTTATTCTTAACGGCAGTTGTGCTGCTATGCAGGGCATGAAGTTTGAGGATTCAAAAGTTAATATTGCTTTTGAACAGATGGTGGACAGCATAAAATCTCAAAGTAATGAGTTTATTACTGTATTAACTGCTTATCAGCAAAACAATGGGAAAGCTGAGATTCAGGCTGAATTGAAAAAAAGTCTGGCTGAAATAGATTTCCGCCGCAAGGAACTGTATAACAGAATGAAAAAAGATCATCATGAATTAGCTCCAATAGTAGCATTATTTACTTACCAAAGTTTTCAGAATAACCAGAAAGATCAACAACAAACTGAAGGGCAGTATATTGGAGAAACTTATTTTCAATTTGCCGATTTGGCAGATACCAACTATGTAAGATGTGCTTTCTTTTATCAGTCGATCAAAGATTTTGCTACCAATCTGACACAGGTTCAACTCTCTCAGGAACAGGTTCAGACTTATCTTGATGCCACTTTGACTAAAGTGGGTCAGAAAAATCCTCAATACCGTTCGGCACTATTGGCCACAGCCTTTGGTGTGATGACCAACAATAAAAAATTGTTTTTGAAGTATGCCGAGCAATATCAGAAACTCTACAAAGGGCAAAATATCGTTTTGGATAATTTCATGGATCAGCAGATCTCTCAATTGAAAAGCAGTACCGAAATAGGTGATGAGGCGCCCGACTTCTCTGCAGCAACTCCCGAAGGTGCAGCAAAAAGCCTGAAAAGCCTTCGCGGAAAAGTTGTACTTGTCGATTTTTGGGCGAGCTGGTGCGGACCTTGCCGTCGCGAAAATCCTAATGTGGTTGCGGTTTACAATAAATACAAAACAAAAGGCTTCGATGTAATCGGTGTTTCATTGGATACTGACGGTGCAAAATGGAAGAGTGCAATTGAAGCAGATAAACTCACTTGGCATCATGTGAGTGATCTTCAAGGTTGGAAATCAGCTGCAGCAGCACTTTACAAAGTTACAGGTATTCCAAATACGCTGTTGCTTGATAAAAATGGCGTCATCATTGCCAAAAACCTTCGTGGCGAGGCATTGGAACAAAAATTAAAAGAAATATTCGGAGAATAAAATTCGAAAATAAAATATCAGTGGACCCGGATCTTTTTACAAAGGTTCGGGTTTATTTTTGGAGAAATTTGAAATTATTTTGAAAAATGAAAGAAATTTTAATAACATACTTTTTTAAACTTACACATCTAGCGTGATAGTGTCCTCGAAATCTGAAGTTCAGTACTTACTACTTTGTACTAATTTATTAATTCCAAACTAATACTACTATGATTTATCTTGTACTAATGCTTCTTGGGTTTCAGATTCCGCTTTCCATTCAATTAGGCATGTCTGAAGCAGCTTTAAATCAAATTTATCCGGGGCTGAAAACAACAAAATATCATTCAGAGACAAATTATCATCGGCCGGAAACGATTGAAGGTGTAGCTGTTGAATGGGTTTACCGTCTTGAAAATGATAAATTAAATTGGGTTTTTCTACATCATTATTCAGATGAGCTCAACAAAGAAAATTTTGAACTTTGCCTCAAAATGGCGAAAAACCTGATTGAAGAACATAGCAAAATTTATGGCAAGCCAATTCTGAAAGAAGGAAATCAGAATTTTGTAGACCCATACAAAGATAAACATCATTGGGGTTATGATGTTCTTGAAGCGGAATGGAAGATGGAAAATGGAGTTAAATTGGAAATCCAATTTGATTTTATGGGAGCTAAGGGCGTTTATATGTTTTTGGTTCAGGTAGAATTGACAGCTGAATAATTTGACTGAAATAAAAAATTGGGTGCAGGCATAAAACCGGCACCCAATTTTTTTTTAATAATTTTTTTAGTTATTGATTATAATTTTTTGAATCGTAACCAATTTATTTTCGCTGCATACATTCAAAAAATAGATGCCACTGTTCAAGCCATTTCTGTGCAGTATAAATCTGTTGCCTGACTGATACTTTTGTTTTAAGACCTCCTGTCCGAGGCTGTTATAGACAGATAATGTGACATTTTCCAAATCCTGAGAGCTTTGAATTGTTGTTTGATCTTCGAATGGGTTCGGATAGATGCTGACTGCAATATTTGTGGTAGTTTCCAAACCTGTACCTGCAGTCTCAAGACTGCAATTCTGTTCTGAAGTGATGCCGGTACCGGAATCTGTAAGACTTTGAAACTGATTCCCTGCGGTAATGTCACCTTTCAATTGATAATCGAGCCAAGGTAACAGATATGAAAAGGTAGTATTCTGCTGCACTGTTCTGGAAATCGTTGGTGCCGGGGTGCAGGTAGCTTCTCCAATATTGCAAAATGTATTACTGCTTGCAAACTGACAATGACTTGCACCGCTAACAGAGATATAAGTTTTGCAGTCGGAAGCCAAAGAATCGTACATGAGCATCTGATGTTGGGCAGGAGCGGCAACGCAGTCATTGCTACCGGCAATCACGAGGGAAGGAATACGCACATTAAGCGCAGCAAGTGTAGAGGAAGGATTGGTCACAGCTGCAGCTAAGGTTGCTATTGCAGTTATTGTTGTATCATATTCCGCCGCCAAAAAAGAAGCGCCACCGCCCATTGAATGGCCCATGACAGCTGAGGTTGAAGCTAATGCCCCAAAAAATGGAGAAGCTGCATTCAGCCCTTCCGCCTTCATTGCATTTATCAAAAAAGCCAAATCTCTACCAAAGTTGCTGTGTGAAGGGGAAAGTGTGCCTTCGGTATTTGGCAAAATCATTATATATCCAGAGGGAACAAGTGCATTCCAAACAACATCATAAGCACTGACTGTCATTACAAAACCATGACCGAAAGCTAGTACAGGAAACTGACCCGTTGCAAGAGGTACATTTTCGCCGGCAGTTGCAGCCGGATAATAAACCTCCGCTGAAATACTTCTGTTTGATCTGCTCGCATCAGTAAAAGTTAATTGTCGATGTCCAATTGCAAATTGTGCATTTAGCTGTAGTATAGATACCAGTATTATGGTTAAAGTTGAGGATAGTTTTTTCATTGTTTTTTTTTAAATAAATCAAGAAATTTATCAATAAATTATACTTTAGTTAAATTCAAATTTAAAAAATAAGAATCGAAAATTCAAAAAATACAGTTAAAGTTTCCAATTTAGAGCAACTGTTCGTAAAAACCACCAATCTCCAAAGAAAGATTTACAAAATGTATTTCATAAATCCAATGTCGCTCATTTCCCAAAATATCGGAGTTACACATCAGTTCATGATTGTCATGATGAATATAGTTGATGGTATCTTCTCCCAAAACCTTTTCGTGCGGAAATTGACCAATAAGATGGCCGCAGTGAATATGTCCAAATTCCCAACCATATCTCAAGGCCATTTCTTTTGTAAAATGGTAAAAATCTGAACCGCTCAGACTATTTTTATTGGCATGATAAAATTCCTGCCCCTCATGCCAGGCCAGTTCAATATCTGCCTGCATTTTTAGCATGTTGGCATTTTTTTCGATAACGAAAGTTCTGCCAAGGTCTGCCTCCCATTCATCAAAAACCGGCCCGAAGTCGAAAAACATAATTTCTTCCTCCCGCAAGATGAGATCTGGCGGATTTTCTCTATAAGGACAAAGTGTATTTTTTCCCGCTCTTACGATGCGTTTATGCCAAAATTTTTTGATGCCGAACAGCTCAAATGCCAGGTCATAAACTTCATCGTTTAGTGTTTTTTCAGATTTGCCGGCCTGCACCAAATTGCGTTTTTCTATTTCAGAAAATAGAATTTTTGCCTTGTTTTCAGCCTCGATGAGATTTTTTAGTACTGTATTCATCTTTAATTATTTGGTGTATCAAAGTTGAAAATAAGCGAAAAGGAGTTCATTTTACAAATTGTCTTTTACGGTGCCCAAACTTGGGAACGCAGCAACAATAGCGTCTTTAGCTGCCTGAATCTGTGACAAAGTTGTATTGTAGAAATTTATTTGCAGCGGATTGCTGCTTCCGCCCAATGATGTTAACACTGCGTCAGCGGTTGAAGTGCTGATAGTTGGGTCGCCGCCCCATTTCAATGAATAAACAGCACCATATCCTTCAGAAAGTGCATGATGTTTTTCCGCCGCATCGGTAGAAAAGGCTGCAATAGCCTGGTTCAGATAGGAAACAGCAGTAGCGGCAATAATAAGTTCCCATTTTCGGCGAATGATAGTAATTTGAACATCACGTTCTCCCAAGTCTTCATTGGAAATAGCAGCACGACCAGCTTTGAAGGCATTCATGATTGTGGAATTTAATCCCATTTTGCTTTCTCGCTCATTGCAGGATTTCCCCCAGAATTTTATACTGCTGAGATTCCCCGGGAAATCAGTCGCAACACCAAAATAGCCAAAAGCCTCATCCCAACTGTGTTCCATAGCTGTCCCCTGTCCCGGCACAACAGTGGTATTGTCCACATTCATTTGGGCAGTGCCCAAATAAACTGCAGTTGCCTGATAATAAAGCAAAGCGCCCATCAGCCCTTTTTCAATAATTGGGGATAATTCAACGCCATTAGCGTTAATCAGGTAGCTTTTTGTATTGGCAACATTAGACAAAATTCCAGCAGTTCCGCTGACAGGACTGTTGTTGTTGCTGAAAGTGGAAGCAACTGCCAAGGAGTCCATCAGCTTTTCAAAGAAAAGCTGTTCCGAGCTCACTGTTTTATCTTTCAATTGCAGTGAGCTGTTATTCAGAGCGGTATCTGTAAAAGGACTGTTGCTGTTGCTGAACATATTCTTCATTTTTGCAGCGTCCAATGCAGCAGCATTCAGCACATTTGCAGTTTGCGAATAGGACACCAACTCAGTCAGCATAGAGAGTCTGCTTGTCTGTTCCAAATAATTGACATTGTCAAAACTATAGGTGGTCGGGACTTGATAATTATTATCTTTTTTACAGGAGCCTAACAGTAATACAGTTCCAAGTACTGCAAATTTGAAATTGCCTAAAAAGTTATTTTTCATAATATTTAAAATAAATTAAAGTGGTGTTAATATATATTGGCTACAAATGTATTAATTTTTACAATATTTCCAACCCTCCTTTTTTATCTCTAACTTACAATCATAAAAAGAAAGATTTATATTTACAGAACAATAGAATAATTCTATTCATCAGTCAACATTATTGGGCTTTAAATTCCAAAATAACACAATAATTAAGCCATGATCAATCAAAAATACGAGGCCTACAAGGTCCTGATGCAAAAAATAAAAGATATAGAATACGCAGTTGCCCTTTTACATTGGGATATGGAAACCTATATGCCTGCCAAAGGGGCAAATTTCAGATCGCAGCAAATGGCTACTTTACAAGCACTTGCGCATGAACTTTTTATTGAAACATCAACAGGTATTTTACTGCAGGAATTATTGGCTGAAAAGGAAAGTTTGGATGCGGAACAATTGGCCAACATTCAGCTCAGTCTGGAAGATTATGAAAAGGCAACCAAATTGCCCATAGAATTTGTAAAAGAATCCTCTGTTATTCGAACAGAAGCCTTTCAGGCCTGGCTCAAAGCCAGAGAAGCTAAAGATTATGAGATTTTTCGCCCGGCTTTATCAAGAATGATTGACAATAAAAGAGAAGAAGCAAGACTGCTTGGCTATGTCGGACATCCATACAATGCCCTGCTGGATCAGTATGAAAAAGGCGCAGTTGTTGAAAAATTGGACATTCTGTTCAAAGAAGTAAGGGAAAAACTGGTTATCTTTGTTAAAGAATTGCATGAAAAGGGAAAAACAAGCCCCAAACATTTCCTCGAACACCATTTCCCCAAAGCTGCGCAATGGGATTTGGGACTTTATCTACTGAAACAGATGGGCTATGATTTTGAAGCAGGCCGTCAGGATATTTCTGCACATCCCTTCACAACCAATTTTAGTCCTGAAGATGTACGTGTAACCACCCGTGTTGATGAGAAAGACCTGATGAGCATGATCGGCAGCTGTATTCACGAAGGCGGACATGCGCTCTACGAACAGGGATTACCGACTGAGCAATATGGACTTCCACTGGGTTCTGCGACTTCTTTGGGGATACATGAATCACAATCAAGACTTTGGGAAAATAATGTAGCCCTGAGTCTGGCTTATTGGAAAGCAAATTTCTCAAAATTACAATCCGATTTTCCTTCGCAGTTCTCAGGTATCAGTACACAGGACTATTACAAAGCCATAAATCAGGTTAAACCGAATCTGATCAGAATTGAAGCCGATGAGCTGCATTATCATCTGCATGTGCTCATCCGTTACGAATTGGAAAAAGGATTAATGGACGGCAGTATCAGTACCGATAATCTGAATAAAGTGTGGAATGACCGCTATAAAGAGTATATGGGCGTTGAAGTAGCAGATGACAAAGAAGGTGTTTTGCAGGATATACATTGGTCTCAGGGCCTTGTGGGATATTTTCCGACTTACTCATTGGGCAGTTTCTATGCAGCTCAGTTTTTTACTCAGGCCAGAAAAGAAATACCTAATCTGATCCTCGAGATAGAAAAAGGCAACATGAAACCGCTGCTCGATTGGCTTCGCGAAAAGATTCACAGATATGGACGCCGCTATACATCGGAAGAACTTTGTGAACAAATCACAGGAGAAGGACTCAATCTGAAGTATTTTATGGATTATGCAGAAGCAAAATACCGTGAGATTTATTCAATTTAATATGACTTATTTTTTTTCTAAAATAAAATCTAAATAATTGACTGATTATCTAATTATAGGTCAGGGCCTTGCAGGGAGTCTGCTCAGCCATTTTCTGATTAAAAAGGGAAAGACTGTAGCTTTTGTTGACAACAGCCACAAAGGGGCTTCCTCTGCTATCGCCGCCGGGATTATAAATCCCATCACGGGCAGACATTATGTAAAAAGCTGGAAAACCGATGAGTTGCTGCCTATAGCTTTTAGTACCTATGAGGAACTATCGGCAATAGTTGGGCAGCAAATATTTTATCCTAAAAATGTCACCATGCTGTTTCGCGATGCCGAAACTGCCAACAACTGGTTGGCTCGCAGCGCAGAACCTGCATTGGAGGGCTATATCACTCCCAATTTTGATTTGGAGACCTATCGGGAATATTTTGGTGAATCAGTCTGTGCCGGTGTTGAATTCCAAAAATCAGGACGCTGTGATATGCCGGGATTTATCGTCGCCTGGAAAAAATATCTGAAGGACCATCATTATCAATACTTGGAAGAAGCCTTTGATTATAATGCCCTGGAAATAGGAGAGTCTGTGGTCTACAAAGAAATTTCAGCCAAAAAACTGATCTTTTGTGAAGGTGCAGCCGCTGAAAGGAATCCATTTTTTTCTCATTTGCATTATAAACCCGCAAAAGGGGAAATGCTGCTTGTCAGAATTCCGGGATATAACCTTAACGATAAATTGGCCAAAGATGGTATTTTTATTGTGCCATTGGACAATGAATTGTATTGGGTCGGAAGTTCCTATAACCGCGATTTCGAACATTCGGAACCAACAGAGCTGGAGTATAATAATTTGGTAAAAGAGCTGTCTGAAATGCTAAAAATTCCATTTACTGTTGAACAGCACTTTGCAGCAATACGCCCTACCGTAAGAGACAGAAAACCCTATTTGGGGCCGCATCCAAAATTTCCTTTGCTCTTTATTTTTAATGGATTAGGTGCAAAAGGCAGTTCTTTGGGACCTTATTATGCGACACATTTTGCCGATTATTTGGAGGGGGAGATTGAATTGGATAAAGAAGTAGCCATTTCAAGGTTAAAACCACTGAAATAGTTATCAGTAGCCGGATACCAGTAAAAGAGCTAGGATAAAAAGGTGTTAAAGTACAGGAAAAAAGTTGCCAATAGCTAATTAAAATTCAAAATTATATAGCTCACTTCGCACAATTCTAAATTCCAAATTTTCAATTAACTAAGGTTTTTCCTCATCCAAATCCAAAGGAATATCCATTACTTCAGAAATTTCTCTGTTGGTATTTTTAGGCTGATTATTTGAATTCAGAGAATTGCTCTCTCCCGATGACAGGGATTCCAATTCCATTGCACTCATAGGTTCGGTTGTAATCAGCTCAGTTGGACTTTTTTTGTCCTCATTCAGGTCATTGAAGAATCTGCGGTAGAACAAAATGACCAGACAGACACCTACACTGATTGAGCTGTCAGCGATATTGAAAATAGGTTGAAAAAACTGAAAATGTTCCCCGCCCACAAAAGGAAACCATTTTGGGTAATGTCCTTCTATCAGTGGAAAATAAAGCATGTCAACCACCTTACCGTGCAGAAAACCAGCGTAACCTTCGCCGATATTGGTTACTGTTGCAACACTGTGAATGGTGCTTTTTGTAAAAATTAGTCCATAAAAAATACTGTCAAGAATGTTGCCGACAGCACCTGCCCAAATAAGAGATATACTTGAGATAAGACCATAAGATTTTTTCTGCTTTATCAACAGATAGAGATAGTAAGTGATAAAGCCTACAGCGATGATGCGGAAAAGGCTAAGGGCCAATTTGCCATAGTCTCCTCCCAGTTCAATGCCAAAGGCCATTCCGGGGTTTTCTGTAAAATAAATCTGAAACCAGTCCTGACCACCACCCAGGAAATTAAAAGACTGACCCAACTGCATGTTGAGTTTAACCCAAATCTTTACGATCTGATCAATGAGTAAAACTAGAAAAATGAGCCCTACGGCTATATATGACCTTTTCAATGTATTCTGAATTAAATGATTATCATTTTTTTCTTTAACGGAACAAATTATTTATGACTCCTTTTTAATGTTCCAACTTACAAAAATAGAAAATATGTAATTCTTTTAATTAGATATTTTAAAAAATAAGTCTTTTTTAACGAAGATCAAATTTTTGATATCAAATCCTATCTTCTTTTTTCTTTCTGAAAGACTTTCTGTAAATAGGTTTTCGGAAGGCCATTTGGGCCCAGATGATGGGGTAAAATAAAATACTTGTAAAATAA
Source organism: Saprospira sp. (assembly GCA_044349855.1). Lineage (GTDB taxonomy): Bacteria > Bacteroidota > Bacteroidia > Chitinophagales > Saprospiraceae > Saprospira. Next base: position 7,288 of record JBIKQC010000004.1, on the reverse strand, counting down.
GGTGAGGTAAATTCAATGTCATCAACGATAGTTGTGCCGTTTCCTTCCTTAATTAGTCTGTGTCGATGAGTCCAATGTTTTAGGAAAAAAGGAAGGTCCTTGCCCGTAGACTGGTCCACAAAATATATTTCTTCCTCCGAAGCGCCTGAATCGATGATGGTACTGTTCCATTGTTGTTTGAAAAGGCCGAAATTAAGAGATAATTCGACTCTGTCTCCTTTTTGGCAACCGTCGAAACGAAGGATTTCCAAACCAATGCCAGGGGGTTTCAGTTTAATAAATAATTCTTTGTCAAAAGCTTCAGATACGGATTTTGTATCCTGTTCAACAAATGTTTTTAGAATAATATGCATATTTGTGTCGTTAAAATTATCTGCTTACTGAACTTAACCGATTAGTAAAAAACATAAATTTAAATTCAAATAATGAAAACAATACAGATTCTATTAGGTTCAAAATCACCGCGCAGGCAACAGTTGCTTCGCGAAATGGGATTGGATTTCAGACTTGTCTATCAGGATATTGATGAATCCTATCCTGCAGGTCTTCCGGTGGAAGATATTGCCCCCTATCTTGCCAAGCTTAAGGCAGAGGCTATTTCAGATCATTTGAAATCTGATAACGAGTTGATTTTGACCTGTGATACCACCGTTATTTGCGCAGGTCGAAGTTATGAAAAGCCTTTGGATGCGGCCGATGCAACAAGAATTTTAAAAGCACTTTCCGGAAAAACACATCAGGTGATGACAGCTGTCTGTCTAAAAGGGTTGAAAAAGGAAATTTTGTTTTCTGAAATTACTGAAGTGACCTTTATGGAATTAAGTGAAGTAGAAATTGCCTACTACATAGCGCATTATTCCCCATATGATAAAGCTGGGGCTTATGCAATTCAGGAATGGATAGGGGTCAATAAAATTTCAAAAATCAATGGTTCTTACTACAATGTAGTAGGGCTACCTACTCATCGCATCTATGAGGAATTGATAAAATACAATGCCCAATAACTTTTTAGTTAGTCAATACTACACATTTCAATAAGAAATCTGTATATTTGATTCAGTATTGATTGTGCTTCGGCATTGGTTCTAGGTTTTATTTTCTTAACAGCATCAGAAAAATCAAATATTTTTATGAAATGCACCCTTAAATTTATTGCTCCTCTGCTTTCCCTCTCCTTATTGTTTTCCTCGTTCACAACACCTCCTGCAGAGATTGGCAATGCAGTTATCATTGAGGAAAGTTTGCAGGGCAAGAAAACTGCATGTGAAAAACTTTATGACAAAGAAAAACTTACTGCAGCGCATAAAACTATACCCTGCGGTACAAAAGTGAAGGTTACAAATTTAGAAAATAACAAATCAGCCGAAGTCATTATAATCGACAGAGGGCCTTATGTTAAAGGTCAAATTATTGCACTTTCAACCAAGGCTGCTGTAGATCTCGGCATGACCAAAGACGTAGAAAGTAAAGTAAAAGTAGAAGTGCTAACTGAATCTAAGGAAAAAGTTAGTGCAATTGAAAAAAAACCTTCAAAAGTAACAGACAATAAAAAAACGGTGACTAAAGACAGCAAAGCTAAAGATCCTGAACTGAATGTGGTGCAAGAAGCTGCCGAAATAGAAAAAGGCGGTTTGTATAAAATGCAGGTGCTGAAACTTGAACCTAAAGGTTTTGGTGTTCAAGTGGCAGGTTACAGCAACTATGAAGCTGTAATTCAGCAGGTATCGGTTTTGCAGAAAAACTGGTTCAAAGGTGCCTTGGTTTTTGCCGATCAGATGAATAATAAACCTTATTATAAAATTATCATGGGCCCATTTTTTACTAAAGAGGAAGCAGATAGCTACTGTGAAAATCTAAAAAAGAAATACAGTGTAAAAGATGCATTTGTTGTAGATTTGCAGTCACTGAAGGTGTCGGACAAATAAGTATTTTAAGAATATGTTTTAGAAAGCAGTTGTCCTCACTAAAAGACAACTGCTTTTTATTTTTAATCAGCCTTTATGACAGAACTTATAAATTGGTTTAAAAATCTGCTGCACGGCGGATTTTCTGATATTCAAATTAAAATATTGTTAACCCTCATAATTTTGATAGCCCAATGGGTGGTCAAAAGATTATTGCTGCGCTCGGTAAGTAAAATTCAAAGTTCACAAACCGCACGATACAATTGGAGGAAGACCATTTCTTATGGAACCAATGCTTTGGCAATTATCTGTATTGCTTTTCTTTGGTCAAATCAGTTTGGTTCTTTTGCAACTTTTTTAGGTCTGCTTTCTGCCGGTTTGGCTTTTGCATTTAAAGATCCAATTGCCAATATGGCAGGATGGTATTATATAGTTTTTAGAAAGCCTTTTAAAGCGGGAGACCGTATCGAGGTTGACAAACATATCGGCGATGTGGTCGACATCTCTCTTTATGAATTCAGGCTTATAGAAATGGGAAACTGGGTAAACGGAGATCAAAGTACAGGACGTATTCTGCATATCCCCAATATGCGCGTTTTTGCTTCCGTTATTGCCAATTATAACTCACTTGTAGGGTATATATGGGATGAAACAGAGGTAATTATTACTTTTGAGAGCGATTGGCGCAAAGCAAAAGAGCTTTTGCAGGACATACTTATGAAACATGCACCGCAGGTATACAAGAATGCAGAAGAAGAATTTCAGGAACTTTCCGGTGAGTTTTTTATTCAGAATACCAGATTGACGCCTACTGTCTATACTACGGTTATGGAATATGGAATTACATTAAGCCTGCGATATCTCTGTAAACCCAACAGAAGACGGGTTGCCAAAGAAGAAATATGGGAAGCTGTACTCGACTGTTTTATGCTGTATGATGATATTAAATTTGCCATACCGACGCATAGAATTGTTACTGATGCGCCGAATGTGAACCGACCATTGAATAGGGGTATGAAAGATCAAAATATTTCATCCGATTAATTTTAAACAGCTATTATATGTCAAATTACTTTATTTGCTTATTAAACAATTAATACATTGTTAAAAATAATGATTAAATGATTTGAATTTTGTTAAAATCATCCTAATTTGATGAACTTTTTATTTTCAATAAAAAAGATTGTCTTACAAACTAAATAACGCTATGAAGCAAATTTTTCCACTATTGACAATTTTGTTTCTGTTTATCGGGACTAATAATGTTTTCTCCCAATGTGCAGAAATATATGCCAGTCCGACAGGTACCGCTTTGGGGGATGGCTCTGAAGCTGCCCCTGTCAATCTTCAAACAGCTCTAATTCAGGCTTGTACTCAGAGCCGCCCGCATATTAGGTTGATGTCGGGTACTTATAATATTAATTTTACGATGGTCGTCGGTTGCGATAATATTATTATCGACGGCGATTGGGAAGTAGTTGGTGGCATAGGACGCAAAAATAGCAACTTATTGACGACTATCAACATCGATGCACCTGTAGTCGAGACGGATTATGATGGTGCAGCAGGTGCTACAGTAGGTTATTATATTGGTGTGCAAGCCATCGGCAGAAACAATCTTCATATTGAGGATATTACTTTCAATGTCAAAAATGGCGGTTTGTCTGGCACATCTTTGGGGACAACATTTAACCGTGGGCGTTCTGTTTATGGTTTTTACTTTCGCAACTCTGCTAATTATTTCCTTGAGCGTTGCATCATGAATGCAGGTGTTGGTACACAAGGTACAGCAGGCGTAGCAGGTGCTAATGGTGCTAATGGTGGCAATGGTAACAATGGTACAGATGGTGCTTGCAACGACGATTGCTCTACTAATGATGGTGGTCGCGGCGGCAACGGTGGCGGCGCAGGTGCTGGTACAGGTGGACCTACAATAGTAGATGCTTCTTGTGGTAGTACGTCAGCCGTAGGCGATAACGGTATAGCTGGTACAGCTGCTACTAATTTTCGTGCTGGTGGCGGCGGTGGCTCTGCTGGTACAGGCGGTTCCGAAAATAATCGCGGCGGTTCTGGTGCAAATGGTGGCAATGGTGGTGGTGGTGCATTAGGCGCAACTACTGGCGGTGCGGGTTCTACCTCTGGTAACGGTACTACAGGTGCAGGTAACTGTACCAACGTAAATGCTGGTTCGGCTGGTGCTGCAGGTGCGGCTGGTGCTTCTGGTACCAATGCTACTGCACTTCCCGTATCTACTACATATAGCTTGTTTTGGTTGCCTTCTGCTCAAAGTCCTTCTGGTACTGATGGTGCTGGTGGTGGTGGCGGTAAAGGCGGCGGTGGCGGCGGCGGTCAGGGTTGCTTCTTCTGTACCGATGGCACTGGCGCTGCTGGCGGCGGTGGCGGTGGTGGCGGTCAGGGCGGCGCAGCTGGTACTGGCGGCTGGGGTAGTGGTAGCTCTTTCGCGCTCTACTCATTCAATAGTGTAGGTCAACGTGGCACGACTACCCTCGTAGCAGGTGCTGTTGTTCCTGGTGTAGCTGGAGGTGCTGGAGGTACTGGAGGTACTGGAGGTGTGCGCGGTTTGTCTGGTGGTGAGCAAGGCGGCTTTTTAGGCTGCTCTACTTGCGAAGTTGGACTTGGCAGCAATGGTGGCAATGGTGGCAATGCTGGCAATGGTGGCAATGGTGGCAATGGTGCTGCTGGAGTTTCGACCACAGTAGAAATACAATCAGGTGGCAGCTCTACCATAGCAGCAGCTTCAGCTATAACTCAAATTTTTACCAATCAACCTTTGCAAGGTTGTACCAATTCCGAAATCCTCATCACCAAAGATGCAGGCACTTGGAATGTAGCTACACCTTTTATTTCTGACCTCAATATAGGCTCAAGTATTTATAATACAGGCTCAAATACAGCGATAGTTAGTTACGCTACTACTGGTTGGCAAAGCTTAGTTGGTAGCTCTGGTACTTATCGCAATTTTATCTATATCGGCAATAATAGAGCTGCACCAACTTTTGCGGCTACAATGCCTGCTACTGTTTGTGAAGGTAATGTGTTTTCAATGGCAACTCCGGCTTTGGGTGCTCAACACGAATGGGTAGTCTTCCCTGCAGCGGGCTCTACTGCTGCGCCTACTGCTATTTTTACAACTTCTGTTGCCAGTTGGACAACTCCAATAACAGGAACAACAGCAAATTACAGTGTTCGTCTCCGTGTACGTGACAACTGTTGCGGATGGTCTGCTCCGGTTTATTTTAACTTCTCTGTTGTTGCAACTTCAGCTGGACCTGTAGCAACCGGTGCTACTGTATGTGCAGGTCAAACAGCCTCTTTATCAGCTACAGGTTCAGGCTCAGGCAATATTACTTGGTACAGTGATCCTTTAGGACAAATTGTTCTTCAATCAACTCCAGGCGTTAACGCTACTTTTGTAACATCTTCGTTGAGTCAGTCAGCAGTCTACTATGTCGGTGAGGCAGTAGGTGGTTGTGCCGGAACATTAACCTCAGTTCAGGCTACAGTTGGTGCAACTCCTTCAGCTCCTGCCGGTTCTTCAGCTCCGGTTTGTGCCGGCTCGAATGTAACACTAAATGGCTTTGGCGCAGGCGGAACACTTTCATGGTTCAATGTTCCTACAGGTGGTGTTGCCTTAGGTACGGGTGCCAGCTTTAATGCTGGGGCATTGGCCGCAGGCAATTATACCTTCTATGTTTCTGAAAGCAACGGTACCTGTTCCTCAGGTCGTACAGCTTTGGGTGCAGTTGTTAATCCTGCTCCGGCTGCCCCAACAGCCTCAGGTACAAGTATCTGTTCTGGCACGGCAACAACCCTTACGGCAACAGGTACAGGTACAATTCAATGGTATGCAGATGCTGCCATGACAAATCAGGTCGGTAGCGGCAGCAGTTTCAATACTCCTGTTTTATCTTCAAATACAACCTATCATGTTGCACAGGTAAATGCCAGCGGTTGTCGCAGTACTTCAGCTACAGCAGTTACTGTAAATGTCAATGCATTACCTGTTGCACCGACAGCTGTAGCGGCCTCTGTTTGTGCAGGTTCAACTGCAACACTTACAGCTTCAGGTACAGGTGGAACACTTAACTGGTACGGCGATGCAAGCGGAAATACTTCTCTGGGAACAGGCGGTAGTTTTACAACACCAACGCTAAATCAAACAACTACATACTATGTTCAGGAAACTTCAGCTTCCGGATGCAGAGGATCATTGGCTGCTGTAACAGCAACAGTTTCTCCTCTTCCTTCAGCTCCGGCAGGTACTTCAACTCAGGTATGTGCTGGTGCAAATACAATTCTGAACGGCTTCGGCTCTGGCGGAACACTTTCCTGGTTCAACGTTGCAACTGGTGGCGTTGCATTGGGTACAGGTGCAAGTTTCAATGCTGGCGCTTTATCAGCAGGAACCTACACTTTCTATGTATCTGAAAATAACGGTACCTGTACTTCAACACGTACACCCGTTTCAGCTATTGTAAATGCAGCTCCTGCATCAGCAACAGCAAGCGGAACAAATGTATGTTCAGGTGATGTTGCCGTACTTACTGCAACTGGTACAGGTACGATTCAGTGGTATGCCGATGCAACCCTGACAACTTTGTTGTCAACCGGCAGCAGCTTCACGACGCTTTCTTTGTCAGCAGCCACAACTTATCATGTAGCAGTTGCCAATGCAAGTGGCTGTGTAAGTACAGGTACTGCCGTTACTGTAAATATCAATGCAGTTCCTGCAGGCCCAACCGGCACAGGAGCAGCAGTGTGTGCAGGCAATACCGCAACACTTACAGCTTTAGGAGCAGGCGGAACGCTCACATGGTACGCCGATGCAAGTGCATCTGTTTCTGTAAGCACAGGTGCAAGTTTCACAACTTCTACTTTAAATCAAACGACCACTTTTTATGTACAGGAAGCTTCAGCTGCAGGTTGCGAAAGCGCACTGACAGCTGTTGTAGCCACCGTAAATGCTTTGCCTAACGCTCCGGCAGGTGCTTCAACTCAGGTATGTGCTGGTGCAAATACAATTCTGAACGGCTTCGGCTCTGGCGGAACACTTTCCTGGTTCAACGTTGCAACTGGTGGCGTTGCATTGGGTATAGGTGCAAGTTTCAATGCTGGCGCTTTATCAGCAGGAACCTACACTTTCTATGTATCTGAAAATAACGGTACCTGTACTTCAACACGCACACCCGTTTCAGCTATTGTAAATGCAGCTCCTGCATCAGCAACAGCAAGCGGAACAAATGTATGTTCAGGTGATGTTGCCGTACTTACTGCAACTGGTTCAGGCACGATTCAATGGTATGCCGATGCAACCCTGACAACTTTGTTGTCAACCGGCAGCAGCTTCACGACGCTTTCTTTGT
>JBIKQC010000240.1:0-7344 GCA_044349855.1 Saprospira sp. | reverse complement strand
CACATGTGGGTGTAAATGCGGCTGTTGGATATTGTCCATAGGGCGCAGTAAAACATTGTGCCACTGCGTTTTCAACTGTAAAAAGTTGTATAAGCAATGCAAAAAGTATGTATATGTTTTTCATAATCTCCTGATTTTAAATTGTGATGAGCTTATTGCCCTAAATATTTAATAGCATTGTTCATAAGTTCTATGAAGGCTTTCGTTTCTTCCTTATCACCCTGGCGAATTGGCATTGAACGACGGTCGCCAAATAATAATTGTTTCAATTCTATACTGGGACAAAGCACAGCTGCTTTTTCGACAATTGAAGATGCAATACCTTCTCTGAATCTTTGTTCTTTTTCCGGATTTACTATCAATGCACGAAGTTCATTCAATAAAATATTAGCTTTGCGGTTTAACTCTGTAAGCTCATTTGAAGTAGAACTGGTAAGAACAGTTGCTGTTGCTGATCTCTCCTGAGCAAATGATTCTTGTTGGCAAAACAAAAAAAGAATACCAAGAAGAATGTTGATTTTGAAGTTTGAGTAAAGGAATTGCTTCATTGTTTTTTGGTTTTTATGTTGAAGAAATTAAAAGGGATAATTAAAATTAATCTGTGCTTTGCGTAAAATATTAAAAAAACCGATGGGTAAAATATCCTTATGATGATATGCTATTTAGCATCGTCTTGAGTTTATTTCTCTTCCAAACCAAGAATTATTGATACAAACTTAATACTATAAAATCGCAATTTAAAAAAATCGATATAGCATAAAGATGCTATTTTCAAAAAATAAGCAAGATTTAAATGCTTGCTTCTGCGCTTTGCGTAAAATATTAAAAAACAGGTCAAAATTTTCTTATGATGATATGCTATTTAGCATCGTCTTAAGTCTATTTCTTTTCCATACTAATAATTCTGAAGTTTTTAATTTAGGTTCTATACCTATAATGTTAATACTATGTAAGCGCAATTTAAAAAAATCGATATAGCATAAAGATGCTATTTTCAAAAAATAAGCAAAATTTAAATGCTTGCTTCTGCGCTTTGCGTAAAAAAATCAAAAAACAGGTCAAAATTTTCTTATGATGATATGCTACTTAGCATCGTCTTAAGTCTATTTCTTTCCATACTAATAATTCTGAAGTTATTAATATTGGCTCTCTTTACATAAAGTTAACACTATGAAATCGCAACTAAAAAAAATTGACATCGCATAAAGATGTGATTTGCAAAAAACAAGCAAATTATAAATGCCTGCTTATGCGCTTTTCGTAAAAAATTCGAAAAACTGAAGAGGCATAATAATCCAAAGACGTTATACTGCCTAGCAACGTCTTAAAAGAAGAATTCCGAAGTTTTTATATTTATAGCTCTGAGAAAGCTATGATAGGGTGCTGAGTTCATTTTTCAGCTCAATTTGAATCTGCTTTGTAATAAGCAGTAAATTATCTGCTGCAGTTTTACATTTCTCCAAATCAGTTTGAGAATGTATGTCGAAATAATTGAGCAGGAAAATATCCTCTTCAAGCTCTTTTATTCCAAATTGGACATAGGTCGCTTTTATTTTATGTGCCAATGCCTTGGTTAATTCATAATCTGCAGCTTCAAAAGAATTTTTGATTTCAATCACTGTACCGGGAATATTATCAATAAACATATTGATAATCTTAATCATAAATTCATTTGATCCGTTGCTCAACTTTTTCAGCATGCCCAAATCATAAAGTTTATCAGATTCATTATTCTGTTCTTCATGTATGGGGGCAATTAATTTATTTGAAAGATTCAAATTTTTTGAAATTACATCCATAAGGTGAATCTCATTGAAAGGCTTCAGTACATAATCATTCATTCCCAATTCAAAACATCTTTCTATTTCTGTTTTTACCGCATTTGCAGTTAGAGCTATAATTGGGATTTTTAAAAATAACTTATTTCTAAGATAATCAGTAGCAGCAAAACCATCCATTTCGGGCATTTGTAAATCCATAAAAATGAGCTCTACATTATTGATTTCAGGGTGATTAATTGCCTCAAAGCCATTTTTAGCTTCGAATATAACCAGTCCATAATATGAAAGTAGCGTTCTTACAACCAATAGATTGATTTCATTGTCTTCAACCACAAGAATTTTCTTGCTATTAAATTTTTCGTTAAATCTTTCTTCCTCATGGCCAAGTTTAATATTCTGTTGGTTTTTTTCAAATGGCAGACGGATACAGAAGGTAGTCCCTATATTTTTTTGACTGCTGACAATAATACTGCCACCCATCAGCTTTATGAGTTTTTTTGAAATTGCCGTTCCAAGACCGGTACCGCCGAATTTTCTGCCAAGAGAGGAATCTTCCTGACTGAATTTATCGAAAATTCTATTTAGGAATTCATCGCTCATGCCTATTCCGGTATCAATTATTTTGATTTCGAGTTCCTGATTGTTTTCGCTATCAGAAATTGGCATTACTGAGAGGCTCACAGAGCCTTTCTCGGTAAATTTCAACGCATTACTTAAAAGATTTAGTAGTACCTGTCTCAAACAGGTCTCATCTCCAATTAGCATTTCGTAGACATTGGGAGAAATATCAAAAACAAGTTCCAGTCCTTTTTCTGAGGCAAGGTTGTGCAGTATTGAGCTTATCTGTTTTATGAGATGACTGAAACTAAAGGTTGTAAGATTTATTTGGAACTCTCCTGCAGAGATTTTTGTAAAGTCGAGAATGTTGTTAATTAAAGAATGTAAATGATCGCCAGATCTTGCAATATGACCTACAAGTTTTTGGTCATTCTCAGTAAGGTTACTCTTTTTCAATATTTTTGATAATCCTGTAATGGCATGAAGCGGTGTACGAATCTCATGGCTCATATTGGCAATAAACTCTTCTTTTGCCTTATCTGAAGTCTCGGCTCTTGTTTTTGCTTCTTTGAGCAACTGCTCATTTTCTTTTAATTTAGTAATATTATTAAAGTAAAAGTTCACTTGATGGTTATCCTCCAAAAGCATACAATCTAAACTATAATAGCTGAAGGGTTCATGAAAAATTTCAACATGAATCTTTTTTTGATCTTTAGACAGCTGAGATACAATTTTTTGTAAAAAACTTGTTTTTTCAAAACTCTCCCCTTCCCAGCTTAGTATTCCAATAGAGGCTGCCGGTGAATTCTCCAAAATGATATTTCCCGCCAAATCGGTTCTAATGACAGGATTAGGATTTAGAATAGGGAAAAGTGCCATACTTTTTATCAACTCGGTCTTTTCTTCCCGATCTAATGCATTTTGAATAGCATTAACATAGGTTTTCAGAATAGAAATCTCTGCATCTGTCCATACTCTTTCCTGCGTACAATCATCGAAACCTACAAAACCCCAGAAAAAATCTTTCTTAAAGATAGGAATTATTACCAAAGATAAAATGCCCTGCAATTCAAGTATTTGCTTCAATTCACTCGTTTCGTTCATATCTTTTATAATAGAAACAAAAGGGGCTTTTTCTTTGAGGGATACCATGAAATCTTCAAAAAGTTCTATTGGCATATTTTGCAACTCAGGATTTTCAATTTGAGCTTCAGCCACACCTGAATTCCATTCGAATCGCTGCGAAACAGTATTTCCCATCTCAGGATCCATCTTATTGGTAAAAAGATATGAACGATCGGCACCTACAGCTATACCCAATACGTTCAAAGACTCAGAAACGGATTCTAAAATGTCGTTGCCAATCAAAAGTATATTGGTGGCCTCTGAAATTGCAAGGAGCATCTTCTCTTTGCGCTTGACCTCTTCTTTAGCCTTATTTCTTTCGGTAATATCGCGAGATACAGCTACCACAAAATCATTACCCTCAATATTTTTAACATTTGCGGTAATTTCAACAGGTATTTTTACTTTGGTTTTTACATTATAATTGAAAGTCTCAATCGTGAACTTCTCTTTATTTCTTAATTCAATAATATGATTATCCCAAATTCCGGGTTTAGCAAAATATGGTTCGAAATCCCAAACAAAGTAATTAGAGGCCTCATCGGGAGAAATACCTAACCTTTTTCCAGCCTCATCATTTAAATAAAATAATCTTCCGTCAAGTTCTGTTACCTGAACTGCATCATTAGAAAACTGAATAAATTTTTTCAATAAATTCAAATCCTTTATCAAAGCCTTATTCTTCTCCTCTGCTACTTCTCTCAACCGCGTATTTCTGGCAAAGGAAAGCGATTTACCAAGATTATCGATAACCGGTAAAAATTCCTTAATGATGATAGGTGAGAACTCTGTTCGGCGGGCAAGGTATAAAAGACCATAATTACCCAAAGGGAAAAAATAGTGCTTTGCCTCTCCAATAAATTCGCAGTAATACTCCTGATTTTCCAAATTAGAATTTATGCTGCTGAGCACAGATTGCATATCGGACATTTCTTTGAACCTATTTGGTAGAAATGCTTTAGCAAGATAGTTTTCGGACTCTTTTTGAAAAATACCAACCGCAAAACAATCGAGTTTTCGAAGGTAAGGACGCAGGGTTTTTTCAATGATATTTTCCTCATTAGTTTCACCTGAAACTGCGAGTAAAAGTTCCAAAAAAATACTTGCCGATATATTTTCTTTATTTGGCATCAGTTATTCTTATAGCTGTGAAACCACTACAGTCTTGTTATAAATTTCGAGAAAGGCATTGCCCGAGTTGGCAATTTCCCCTATTGCCAAAAATCCTGTTAATGGTGTTGATGAAATGGCTTTCAGCTCCTTATTGAAATTATCTTCCAAGAAAAGAACCCTTGAAATACAATCGATGCAGAGCAGCCCCTCCAAATCATTAAGCTTAGCAGATAAAGCTGCATCGGCAGCACCTTTCAGCAAATTTGCTTCATTCCCATTTAGGAGATAAACCAATTCGCCGGTAGGAATTTTGTCTACAATCGTGATACTTTCGCCATTGGTAAAAATAGGATCTCTCACCACAAATTCAGAATCGATTTTAGCCATTCCTAAGGGGTAAGATTTCGCTATCGAAAAGAAATTTTCTGTTGTTATTTCCTTTCCGGAGTGCGCCTTAATCAAATCTTTATAAACACTGAAAGCAGGTTTCCAATTAATACTTAGCACCTCGTTTCCCTTGGACTCTGTAATTTTCATTGGGTTGGAAATTTCTTTCCAGCCATGTGCACAACCAACCGATAATTTTTTACCAATTTGTGCAAAAACAGCAGTATTTGCACTCACACCTTCATTGCTAATTATCACAGGTTTTGAGATCATCTCCAAAGACCCGCAGCCCCCACCCAGATAATTTACACTATTGCCATAAACATCATATAGGCTTTGTATAAATTCGTCTTTGCAGGCTGCAAAAGCATCGGTAAAAATTAGCAGCGTTTCTGTGATAAAATTTGTCGATTCAGAAGCTTTACTTATGAAACTAAATAAGGATTCTGAACTATTTAAATCTGCAAGATGAAGACTCATTTCATAATCGAGACCAATAAAAATTGCTCCCTCGTCTTTCTTTTCGCTTTGATGAATGATACTTGGAAATACTCCTCCTGCAATAGTTTTTGAGGTAGATTTGAAAACATCATTTAAATAACTGATGTCACCTTTATTGATGTCGGCTATAAAACAGAGAATTGATTTTATCTCAGAATCCGCTTCAAAACTTCGAAGTGCAATCTCAAATGATTTTTTTTCAAGACTTTGCTGATAATGTAATTTCATTTTATGCCATTTTATTTAAAATCAAAACTTGATTTAGTATTTATATTATAGACTAATCAGATAATTTTTATATTTAATTGTAACATGTGTAAATACATCTAATATTTCAGTGCGAAACAATTTGTTAAAACTGTGTAAAAAAATAGCTAATACTGTTTGCAAAGATAAGAATATCTGATAACATATAATAATAATAATAATAATAATAAGCTTAGATACTGGAAGGTTAACAAAAAAATCGTCAGACAGTTTTTAATTCATTATCAATTTAAAAAAATTTAAAGTGTTTTTTTTGTACGCTTTCTCAAGTTTTAGCCCGATAAGTACACTTTATTTAATCATCCGTCAAAACAGGCGGAAATTATTTTCCGGTTTAGTTTTAACCCGCTATGTAAAGAAAGTAATCCTTAGTGATTTATATAATCCTCCATTCAAAATTGTATAAAAAATTTTACCGAAATAACTTTTTCTTTAAAACTTTGAAACTTGTGAAGGAATAATGCAATACTTTATAGGCTTACAGACTATTGTATATGTATAAAAATTGTATTTCTTAATTGAATGAAACAATCAAATAGTTTTATTTTCTGAAAATGATTAACTGCTTTGTTATAAATTCTTTATTTGAAATTAATTGTACCACATAAACGGCTGCAGGCCAATTTTCACAGTTTATCTCATAGTGCAATAGGGAAACTGATTCCATTTTTTCACTGATCAATATTCTTCCTAAAGCATCAACTATCCTTATTTCAACATTGGAAACAGCGTTAAGCGAGCAATCCAAGACTGCATGATTATCGCTGGGATTGGGATAAAGATTAACTAAAGCAAAATTTCCTGTTTGTATAATGCCAACCGGCCCATCTGACACTGTAAAAATCTGAGTTGCGGTACAAGCATTTGCATCAGTGACTGTCAAAGAATAGACTCCTGCACTAAGTCCACTGATAACTTCTGTTGTGGCACCATTTGACCAGTTAAAATTATACGCTGGATTTCCACCGCTGATATTGGGATTTAATGCGCCATCAGTCCCTCCTGCTGCTGAAACATCTAAAATTCCGGCAGTAATTGTAATTGCAGATACTTCACTGATCGTCACCGAACCGATTATTATACAATTATTTGCATCCGAAACAGTTACTGAATAAACACCCGGAGATTGATTATTAATAGATGAGGTATTTTGTCCGTTTGACCATAAATAGGAATAGCTGCCCGCTCCTCCATTTGCTGTGGCAATCGCTGTTCCATTGTTTTGACCATTACAACTAATATCAGTGGCGCTGACACTAAGATTCGGGCCATTCTGATTATTGATTGTAACCGTTTGCTGACCACTGCAACCGTTCGCATCGGTTACAGTAACTGTGTAATTACCCACTGCAAGATTTGATGCTGTAGCTGCAGTCTGTCCATCCGACCAATTGAAACTGTATGGTGAAGCACCATTTAAAACTTGAACAAGAGCGGAACCATTCGAATCAGCGCAGGTAGCGTCAACTGAAGATAGAGTTGAATTTATTGCTGTTCCATTATTTGCAATTGTTACTGAGTTTGTTCCCGAACATCCGTTCGCATCAGTTATTGTAAGCGAATAATTCCCGGCAGACAAATTTGAAGCATTTGCTCCTGTCTGTCCGTTTGA
>JBIKQC010000238.1:0-7378 GCA_044349855.1 Saprospira sp. | reverse complement strand
TATGCCTTCTTTAACCATACTGATTGACAACCCATTTCCAATGTCCATCGCTGTAATACTATCCGTATTTAAAAATGAAGGAGGTAAAACTTCAATTACTTCAAATTCAAAAAAAACAGAAACATTCTCCGGAATCAGCTTTTTCAATTCAGATCTTGCCATTTCGGGGTCTATAACCATTTTCACTCTATCTCCTTTCCCGCATTGCTGCAGTACATAATACCAAGCCGGATTCTCAAGAGCTCTGTCTAAACGTAGCGTTTGAAGCTGCTGTTTTTCAAAGGAGGATTCAAAAATATAAGGTACAGAATTGGGGCTTAGATAATATCCGGTTAAATTTAGCTTTACTATATCGTTCAATTGCGCATTTTTCTCAGATTTTTTTTCAATAAAACCATAAGAAAATCCTTTTTTGTTAATCATTTCAGGTTTCACATCAAAAAAAGGACTAATCTGTTTTTCTATAAAAATATCAAAACCGATTGTAGAATTTGGAGGTATAAGCTGATTTGTTTTTTGTCCATAACCCAAATTTGGAGGAATTATTAACGTGATACTGTCACCTAGCTGCGATAACAGAATTCCTTCATCTAATCCGGGGATAAATTTTTTCACCCCGCATTGAACCAGACTTCCTGCTTTCTTTTTTCTGGAAGCGTCGAACTCCGTTCTCTTGCCATTTTCGCCGATTGTATAACCTGTATAATGAATAATCACAAAATTACCCGGTACTATTGTATCATTACTTCTTTTTTTATTGTGTATTAAATATTTTAGACCGGATTCAGTTGATTTATAACTTGTATTGGGTGAACTAAAAAAAGTTGGGAATGAATTCAAAAGTTCTATTTCTATGATAATAGTGGAATTTGGTGGAATTTTACCTGCTTTTTTATCGCCGTAGGCTAGCGATGGGGGTAAAATAAAAATTCCTTTTTCACCGATTTTTAATAAAGACACAGCCTCTTCCCAGCCTTTAAGAACATCATTATTTCCGTAGATAAACTCCATTGGATTATTTCTGTCAGCAGCTTCAGCCACAGGAGTACCATCTTGCAAAGTACTTTTAAACAGTATTTGAACAGTATGATAAGGCAGTGGCGTTGTTCCTTTTTTTACTTTTTTAACAATAGTATATTTAAGGCCGCTTTTTGTAGTTTTGTATTTAGGGCCTGCCAGTGCCAACTGAAAGGGCAGTACTATGAGCAATAGTATATTCAGCATTTTTAGTACTGAAAAAAATTGAAAATGTATTTTAAATGTATTCATGTTTGTTAATTATTATTTTGAGTCTTTCAGTTTTTTATAAATTTATACAGTTCATTAGATCTTTTGTATTTTCCAACTTTATGATACCTTACATTCTATCCAATAATATTAGTATTTATGATTATTTCTTTTCGTTGTCCTTCAATCGCATAATTCCAAACAATCGTTTATTGCCTTGATAAGTACTGATAAAAGCTGATTTAAACGTAGTATTATCTATAATATTTTTGAGTACATTCAGTGCTTCTTCCTTAGATCGGAAACCCGTACTACCGTCTTCATTTTTTTGTGAAGGAACAACAATTATTCTTGTAATCCCATTTTCGATTTTTTCATAAACAATCTCACAATCAGGGAATTTTTCTTTTGAAAGCTCCTTGTATTTGATGTAATTTAGGTTTTTCATTGCTGCAACCTGAACTCTATAAGTCAAATCTTTAGATTCGTTTTCGACATTTGCAACTTCAGGAATATATGGTTTCAAGACATTATTATCCCAATATACCTTTCCCTCAGGAGATTTTTTTGCTATATTTTGAGCCTCAATAAATGCCTTGTATCCTTCAGTCCCAATTTCATAGGGTTTATTTGTTTTAGGATCGATAGGCATAGAATTAGGCACTTTATAAGTATTATTTTGGCTATTGTATTTTTTATCAACTGCCAGGTATTTAGATTCAATATTTTCAACTGCTTTGAGCGAACCTTTGTCCCAATACAATTTTCGATCTTTCGAATTTTGAGCAATGCTGTCAGCATATAGAAAAGCATTGTATCCTGCTGAGCCTAAAGGATAAGGTTTACCTGTTTTTGGGTCGATGGGAACTGTTTTAGGTAGCACCATAGCATTTTCTGGACTGTTAAATTTTTCAGGTACAATGGCAAATTTTAAATCTTCACTGATTTCATCATCAGGTTTGTTGTAAGGTACCAAACGATCATTTTCCCAATACACTTTTCTTTCTTTAGAGCCTTCAGCAATCTTTGATATTTCGACAAAAGCTAAGTACTCCTCAGTGTCCTCTGCAAAAGGTTTGCCAGTTTTAGGATCTATAGGAATTTCTGTAGGCACAATGAAGGTATTGTTGCTGCTGTTATACTCTTTGGGTACAATGAGGTATAGACGGTTTTTGGAAGACTTAGGGTCATCCGCCTCTTCAAATTCTTTGTATGGAACTAGTTTATTATTTTCCCAGTACAGTTTTCTTCCATCAGCTTTTTCTGCAATAGCATTTGCTTCCATGTAACTAATATAGCCTTTTGAGCCCTCAGGATATTGTTTACCTGTTTCAGGGTCAATGTTTATGGAACCCGGTAAAGTATATGGATTTTGTTTGCTGTCATATGTTTCCGGCACAATTATATAAATGCCTTTGTCTTCTTTTTTAGGGGTTATTTTCCTAAGTTTAATATCAAGTAAAAGTGTTTTTTGTTTTCTGTATTCTTTAGTACTTAGTTTTGTAGAAAAAGGTTCAAATCCGTCGGCATTTAACTCAAGAATAAATTCTTTTCCGGATAAAAGTTCCAATTTGTAAGCGGAGGTATCGTTTAGTATTTTTTCAAAAGTAAACTCACTCTTTTCTCTGCTATCAAATATTTTTATGAGGCCATTACTTAAATTAATTTGGGAACTGTCTTTCTCGTTTAAAAAACGCCCCATTACAACTATGTTTACTAACTCTTCATAATAAAAAATATCATCATTCCCTTCGGTTTTTTTTTCATTTCCAAATATCCTGTCAGATATAAAATATCCGCCGCCCTGTTCTTCAGAAATTGTAAAAAAAAGATCATCGGCAGATGAATTGATAGGGAAACCGATATTTTCGGCTTTGGCCCACTCCTTTTTACTTCCTTCCGATTTGAATATATCAAATCCGCCTGCATTTAACCTGCCCTGGGAACTAAAATATAAAGTTTTGGAAAAGATATGATAAAACGGGGACTGCTCATCTTCAGCTGTGTTGATGTTTTCTCCAAGATTCTCCGGAGTGCTGAATTCATTTGTTTCCAAGTTACGTACTGTGAACCAAATGTCAAGTCCACCCAATCCGCCCGGTCTGTTAGATACAAAAAACAAAACCTCTTCCTTTTCACCAACCGCAACATAGGGTTGAGTATTATTATAACCTTTAAGATTGATTGTTTCGGGAAGTTTTACCGGTTTTGACCAATTACCTCTTTCTTCATACATGACATAAATTTCCCAAGCAGAATTGTCATTCAACGGTTGCACGCATTGTGTAAAGTAAAATCTTTTTCCGTCAGGATTAAAAGATCCGTTTCCAAAATTGTTTTTATCTATATTTTCTTTAAAAATACTAGGCATTCTGGGAGATTTCCATGTAGTAGCCGTCAGTTTTTCAGTTCTGTAGACTTTAGATGTTCCACCGGAATAAGAAGAAAAATATAGCGAATTATCAGTAAATGGGATAGGTGCAAATTCCTTATTAATTGTATTAATAGTACTATTCAGTAAACTGATTTGAATATTGTTGTTTTTTTTATCTTTAGCACCTTTTGCAAATATGCAGCCATCAATCTGAGTTTGGGAGAGACCTGTGTATTTATCAGCATCAGAACCTTTATAATTGTTTATAAAATTTTCAAAAGCAGTTATAGCCTCCGCATATTTTCCTAATTGTTTTAAAGCACAGGCATAATCATATCCTGGTTTACAAAATGAAAACAGTTGATTATCATCTTTTACAATTTGGAGACTTTTTACAGCCTTTTCATACTGTTTTGTCTGTAAATAATATTTACCTGCTTTGCAGGCAAATTCTTTTTTGTCATTTTTCAATAGAAAAGCCTCTTGATAGGAATCGGCAGCCTTATTAAAATTACCCAATTTTTCAAATACTGATGCCTCTTTTGCTAATGTTCGCCAATTCTTTGGGCTATCCTGTGCTTGTAACTGATTACAAATATTAGGAATAATTAATGACAGAATGAGATATAATAGATATTTCATTATTTTTTAAATTTACAATTACAGAAAGTCAGTAAGCTGATTGGCAAAAATACTAAAGACCTGATTTTTTGACATATTTATGCATGTAATTGCATTGTCCTGTTAACATTTGAAAAGCAATAAAGAATGGGGATAAATATGATAGTAAATTATGGGAAATTTATCTTGATATATGACAGTTGAAATAATGAAATAATGTTATTACTTTTTAATTGTACAAATAAGTTGATTAAACAAGAAATTTTAAACTAAGAACTTTAGATTAGCGGCATAATTTAGAGCTTTGAGTCTGCAAATTAACAACATATTTATATTTAAAGAAGTTTAACTAAATTATTTGGTGATTCTTTGTTTTAAAACAGAAGTTATTTAAATAAACCAATAGGTTTTTACGGGATAATTTTGCAAATACTGTCCTTAGGAACACAATGATTATTAAATCTTTTACCGAATTTAGGACTTTATTTTTTTTACAAACTTCATATCATATTGAAAAATACCATTATTAATTCGGATTATATATATACCCGGAACAAGCATTGAAACGTCAATTTTATCGGACAAAGATCCGTTTAAATAACTGGCATAAAGTCGGCCCGTTGCGTCAAAAATTGTTAGATTATCATAATTGGTAAATTCTGATTTGAAGTAAATACTCTCATTAGCAGGATTTGGGTAAAGCAATATACCTTGTACATCTTCCACAACTTCAGTACTAACAAAAGACTGAACTGTTAAAGTGATTATACTTATGCAGTTGTTTGCGTCTGTTATAGTCAGAGTATAATTTCCCCCAATTAGACCGGCAATATTTTGAGTACTCTGTCCGTTGCTCCAGTCAAAACTATAAGGTGAATTACCTCCTGAAATGTTGACGGATAAGGATCCGTTGGCATTATTTGTTTCATCAGTAATATTATATAAGATACTGATTGAATCGGGTTCCAGGATTGTTGTGCTAAACACTAGAATACAACCATTTGCATCATTGATTGTAACCGTATAAGCGCCTGCAGTCAGACTGGCCAAGTCTTCAGCTGTTGCTCCATTTGACCAGCTGAAGCTGTAAGGTAGGGTACCACCAGACGGAGTAAGATTGACAGCGCCATCTGCACTGCCGAAACAGCTTATGTTGGTTTCTACTGCATTTGAATTGATTTCAGCAGGTTCAGATAGCGTAAGCGATGCTGTATTGGCACAACCTTCACCGTCCGTCACTGTAATAGTATAGGTACCTGCCGAAAGACTTGCCAAATCTTCAGCAGTAGCTCCGTTAGACCAACTGAAGCTGTACGGTAGCATACCACCTGACGGAGTAAGATTGACTGCACCATCTGCAGTGCCGAAACAGCTTATGTCAGTCTTAACTGCATTAAGATTGATTGCAGCAGGTTCGGTTAGTGTAAGCGACGCTGTAATAGTACATCCGTTGTTGTCAGTGACTGTTACATTAAAAGAACCAGCAGAAAGACTTGCCAAATCTTCAGTGCTTGCTCCGTTGGACCAGCTGAAGCTGAATGGGAGTATTCCACCTGAAGGAGTAAGATTAACAGCGCCATCAGAACTGCCGAAACAGCTTATATCGGTTTGAGCTGCATTAGGATTGATTTCAGCTGGCTCAGTCAGCGTAAGCGATGCTGTAGTAATACAACCATTGTTGTCAGTAACTGTAATAGTATAGGGGCCGGCAGAAAGACTTGCCAAATCTTCAGTTGTTGATCCTGTGGACCAACTGAAACTGTATGGGAGCAAACCGCCTGATGGAGTAAGATTTACAGCACCATCAGAACTGCCGAAACAAGCTGCATTGTTGGAAATGATACTGCTTTGGAGAAGAGAAGGTTCAGTAATTGTATCTGAATTACTTAAAATGCACCCGTTAGCATCTGTTATAGTAACGCTGTATATTCCAACAGCAGTGCCAGAAAGATCTTCAGTCGTATTACCTCCCGACCAGATATATGAATAAGGGCCAACTCCTCCAACAGCAGTCAGATTTATACCCCCATCTGATAATCCGAAACAGCTTACTGCGCTGACAGATGAAGTTGCATTCAAAATAGCCGGTTCGGTAATTAATATTGGTATTTGAGTGGTGCATATCGAATCACTTACAGTTACGGTATAATTTCCTGCCGGGAGATTTATTGCTGTGGCTGTATTCTGAGAATTCAGATCATTCCAGCTAAAGTTGATATTGCCAAACTGTTGATTGGCAATTACAGTTGCCGAGGCATTCTGAAAGCCGTTGCAGCTAACCTGTTGAATCTGTCCTATTGATACATTTAGTAAAGAAATATCGGCAACAATAGATGCAGAATCTGTACAACCCTGTGCCGATTGATAATGATAATTTATAATCTGACTGCCATTTCCGGCTAATGTTGTATTCAGTATGCCATTAGCCACACCATTTCCTGAATATACACCACCTACAGGAGTTGCTCCTCCCAATGTAATTTGCGAAGCACCACAAGCCACTATAGGAGATTGATTCCATTGTACATCTTCAGGAATAAAAAGCGCAATTGAATCATTTGACTGACAGCCAAATATATCATTTGCAATGTAATTGACTGTTGCCTGCTGGTTGACTGTGTACAAAGCAGAATCAATGCTGAAACCGCTTCCAGCCAATTGGGATTGCCAACTGAAGGAAGCAATATTGTTTGGTTCTTTGAAAACAAGACTCCATGATGATACAGATCCTAAATCTCCACTTGCCAAATCTGTCACACGCAAAAACCAGGTACCATTTGCATTACCGCTCAAGGAAGAAAAATGTTGTCTTGGGATGTAGTTGCCCGTGAAAGGCGCAGATGCATCAGAAATAGAAGTTGTGGCATTCATGCTGAAAACAGTGTTTGTGTATGCGTTGCCAGCTCCTCCGATCAGCTCTGATAATAAAATTTTTGAGCCGTTTGGTGCGTAAAGTTCCAATCTGATATCACCGATATACTGATGTATTAAACTTCCGATATTAACTGCAACGAGCTGTCCGGCAAATTCTGCAGCACCTGTTACCGATAAAGGGATGGAAACCCCCAACGGATTGGCATCGGGAATCGCTACAGGTAAACCTTGATAAGAAAAAGCAGGCAGGTCATTAATCCCAGATCCTCTTGCAGTTATTCC
>JBIKQC010000237.1:0-7383 GCA_044349855.1 Saprospira sp. | reverse complement strand
TCACTCGGCCGACGTCCTGAAGGGAAGTTTTAGCGGCCATAGAACCATAAGTAATGATTTGAGCTACCTGATTTTTACCATATTTATTGATTACATAATTAATAACTTTTTCTCGTCCGACGTCATCGAAGTCAATATCAATATCGGGCATTGACACACGCTCGGGATTCAAAAAACGCTCAAAGAGCAGATCGTATTTTATCGGATCAACATTGGTAATACCTATACAATAGGCAACAGCAGAGCCTGCAGCAGAACCTCTACCGGGTCCGACTGCAACTCCCAACTGACGAGCTGTAGAAGTAAAATCCTGAACTATAAGGAAATAACCCGGGTATTTAGATTTTTTAATAACTTCCAATTCAAAGTCCAAACGATCCTGAATCTCCTGAGTAAGTATTCCGTATCTTTTATGTGCTCCGACAAAGGTTAGGTGTCTGAGATAGTCATCCTGATTTGAAAATTCGGGAGGCAGTGGAAAGTTTGGCAGCAAAACATCTCTTGTCAGTGTCAATTTTTCAACTTTATGGAAAATATCCATTGTGTTGTCAATCGCCATGGGAACATCATGAAAAAGTTTGTTCATTTCGGCCTGCGACTTAAAAAAGAAGTCGGAACTGGAGAAACGGAAACGATTTTCATCAGCGACCTGCGAACCGGTATTGATACAAAGCAGCATATCATGGGCTACCCAGTCATCTTCTTCCACATAATGGGAATCGTTGGTAGCAATAACTTTAATGTCGTATTTTTTGGCAAAAATCAAAAGCTGCTGATTGATATCTTCCTGGCTGATACCAAGATCATCAATATTATCCAACCCTCTGTGCCGCTGTATTTCAATATAAAAATCTTCGCCCAATAAATCGAGCCACCATTTTACCAGTTCTTCTGCTTTGTCCAATTTTCCGTGCATGATAGCCTGCGGAATTTCGGCTCCGATACAGCAGCTCGTGGCAATCAATCCTTCATGGTATTGAACGAGCAATTCTTTGTCGATTCGTGGAAATTTACTGTAAAGCCCTTCTATAAAACCGAGAGAACAGAGTTTGGATAGATTTTGATAACCAATCTGGTTTTTAGCCAGCAGCAGCTGATGATAACGTTTATCATGTTCATTTTTACCCTTCGAAAAAGCCTTTTTATGGCGGTCCTCTACCATGTAAAACTCACAGCCCACAATGGGTTTGATGTTATTTTTTTCAGCCTCGGCTACAAACTTGAATGCTCCGAACATGTTGCCGTGATCGGTAAGGGCAACGCCTTTCATGCCGTCTTTTGCGGCTTTTTTCATCATGTTGCCAATGCCCGAAGCTCCATCGAGCAATGAGAATTGAGAATGACAGTGCAGGTGAACAAAATCGAGCATTATGATATTACTATTTTGAGATAAATATTTAACGAGAAATCTTGTGGAAAATAAAAAATTATTGTGAATCCAGCTTTATTAATTTTTCTGAACCGCAAAGCTGCCCATTTTGATTATAAGCCACCACTATATAAACTCCTGACGCTAATCCTGATAAAGATATAGGAACGCCATACCAATTTTCTTCTTGAATAGGCCTACCTGCTAAATCGTAAATGATAACATGCGATATAGTTTGCCCGCTTTGCAGCATCAGCATGTTTTGAGTGGGGTTGGGGTAAAGTTTTAAATAACTAATATTGTCTTTCGCTGATTGTATAAGTCCTGTATTAATTACATTATATTTGGCAACAGCTTTAGATTCTGGCACTTGGAAATCTGATGGCGAAAATGCTATATTAATTAAAGCATTATTGTTAATTGTTGAAATATCCAATCCAAGGTATATTGAACTTTCATCAATTAATACACTGGATACAAAAGCGCCACCTGTTGCACTATCGCTTGATACAGTTCTTTCTATCCATTGCCAGTTCCCATTCTTATCGCAGCTCACAGTAAATATGTCAAAGTAAAGATCACCGTTTGTAATAAGATAGTTGGGTATCATTTGAATTGAATCAAAGTATATGGTATCTGAAAACATTCCAAATAAAAGTAAAAAAGAATCCTGAAATGTAAAACCCCGGACATCAGTCATTCCTGTGCAAAATAGTGATTTTTGAAAAATTCTATTTCCCCAAAAATCATACTTTGCAAAATTAATCTTATTATCGCCATGATTAGTAACAAAATATACATACTCATCGTCAATTAGAACTTTTTGAGTACTACTTAAACTTCCCTCTAAAGTATCTCCCCAAAGTACAGCTCCATTTGAATCGGCAATAGCCAGAAAAGAGGTTGGAGTGTCAGAGGCAAACCATTCATTTCCAAGATTAACCGAATCAATTAATGACCCTGCAAAGGTTACTGTTTTTTGATTATTTATTGCTATATCTATAACATATGCAAAGTTTGCATTCAGCATATTAATCCATTGCAATACACCTGTAGAATCATACTTAGCAATGAAAGGTGAACTATAACCAGCTGTTCTTTGAATTATATGTGTAGCAGTACTGTCAATCCAAACATTCCCACTGACATTTCCAACTACGAACAAATTACCATCTTCATCAAGTCTAATCTCGTTTCCATGGTCTGAAGAAGTAGCTCCACCTATATGACGTGCCCATAACAGTTGTCCCGTAGGATTGTATTTTGCAATTATTATATCTTTTCCTCCGTAACTGTTTATTATAAAAGTATCAGTAACCAAAGGTGCAATATCTAATACTGAAGAATAAGACATACAACAAATATACATATTTCCTGATTTGTCAACCGTGATATCTGATATAAAATCAGAATCCGGCCCGGCAATAATAAAAATATCCTCTAATGTAAAATCCGATTTTCGATATTTTCCCCAATAGGCATCAAAACTACCATTTACGGTATACGAATACGATAAATTGCTGAAATTGAAATCAGCTGTATCTCTTACCTCCCCACCTATGTATAAAAATGATGAATCAGAGAAAATATCAACCACGAAAAAATTAGGGTATTTGTATTCGTATTCCACCCAATCCAATTGTAAACGTTGCGCTGTCAGAACATTTGAAAAACAGATCAAAAAGCCCCATAAAAATAGTATGTGTTTCATCGTTTTTAGTTTTAGGGTTATTGAATAGTTAAGTCCCAATCTTGAGCACTGGCAACAGGTAGTCGCTCCTTATTCAACATTATAGATTTAATAAGGTAGTTGTAGTTTTTAGGATCTTCGTTGAAAAACTGCCCCTCAAACTTAAAAAGCTTTATGTCCCCTATTTGCGAAACAACATTCATGGGCAAATATTAATTGGTGTGTAAAAAAATGAACTACAACAATATGAATATTATGTAAGTTAAGTTTTTTCGAGGGTTATTGGTAAATAAATATTCAGATTGTTCAAAATTACGACTTTTGAAACTCATTCGCAAGTCAAAGTTTGTAACTGATTAAAAAAAGTCTTACTTTTATACTCAAATTATAAGTAAACTAAATTTCTATACAAATCATGTCAAAATCGAATAAAAAGAACATCAATTGGTTGGTGGATGAGTTCACCTCCATTGATTTAGTACCGGTCATCAAAGCCAGCAATATAAAAAGCTCTGAGACACAAACCCTCATTGACGAGGAAGGCAAAAAATACAATTTCCGTTCTTCAGTTGTTGAGAATGACGAATTGGGAAGACCTTCAAAACTGAAAAATTACAATCAGAAAGGTGAATTGGTCGAGGAATACAAATATTCTTATGTTGATAAGGTTCAGAAAATCGAACTTTATGAATTGGGTAAAAAATCCTGTATCTGGACTTATGAATATGATGCCAAAGATCAGCTGATCAAAAGCGAATATTCTGAAACTGCCGATGATTCCCGCGACATTGACATCTATACTTATGATGATAAAGGCCGTCTGACCAAAATTCTGATGGATATTTATCCTCAGGAGGTTGAAGATGAAGAGCCTGCAACAGGTTATGAGTTGGAATGGGATGGCGAAAAATTGATGAGTGTAGGCGAATTTTACGGTGAGGAAGAAGAGGCGCAGATTGTATTTGAATACGACGAAAAAGGCCTTGTAAGCTCTGTAAAAAAATACATTTACCTGATCGATGACGAAGACGAAGAAGTAGAAGAAGTTATTGACGAGCAGGCACCTAAGTTTGATGACAAAGGCCGTTTGGTAGAAAATTCCATAATCTACCACAGTTCCGGTTCTAAACTGGTTATCAGTTACGAATACAAAGGTGATACTGAAACCGTTATTCGTACAGTTCATAAAGACTACGAAAATGCCAAATTGGTGCGCAGTGTAGAATTTTTGGAAGACGAAAACGGAAACCTGCTGAAATCTGTAGAGCAGTTCCATCAGGCAAAGGCTACCAAAACAGATACTTTCTCTTATATCAATAAGTAATCAAATATAAAGGGCGTATGGATTTACGGATAAAACTGTAATTTATACGCCCAAAATTTTAATTCTATGTTCACAGGAATTGTTGAAACCCAAGGTAAAGTAGTCAATATTATTTCGGAAGGAACAAATGTTCATTTTGAATTTGAATCTGATATCAGCACTGAATTAAAAGTTGATCAAAGTGTCTCCCACAATGGCGTTTGCTTGACAGTTACATCCATAAAAGGTTCAAATTACTGTGTGACAGCCGTTCTGGAAACACTAAACAGGACAAATCTTGGTGAACTCAAACTTGGCGATACTGTGAATTTAGAGCGGGCTATGATCTACAATGGCCGTCTTGACGGACATATTGTACAGGGACATGTAGATACAAAAGGTATTTGCACTTCTATCGAAGAAAAAAACGGAAGCTGGCATTTTTATTTTGAATACCCACAGAATCCTGAACATCTGTTGGTTGACAAAGGCAGTGTCTGTATTAATGGTGTGAGCCTCACTGTGGTAAGTCCCACAATCAATACTTTTTCGGTTGCAATCATTCCTTATACTTATGAGCATACCACTTTTAAGCATTTAAAAGTTGGACAGTCCGTAAATTTGGAATTTGATATTTTAGGGAAATATATTGCACGCTATGCGGCTCTATATGCAGGGAAACTGGCATAGTAAATTTGAAAGCCAAATAAATTTCTCTTTTTTATAATTCTAAGAATTCTTATTCAGCACTTTTTTTATTGTCAATGAGTGCTTTTAATACTGTCAGTTCGGCATCCGAGAGATTCCGCCACTGCCCTACTTTCAATCCCTCCAGATTGATGTTCATAATCCTTATCCGCTTCAGCGTAAGTACATTATATTCCAAATATTCACACATCCGTCTTATCTGACGGTTAAGCCCCTGTGTCAATATAATTCTAAAGGCATTTTTGCCGATTTTTTCAACGAAACAGGGATTGGTTTTGGTGTCAAGAATAGGAATTCCCTTGCTCATTTTTTCTACAAAACTCTCATTCACAGGCTTGTCCACAGTAACGACATATTCCTTTTCGTGATTGTTTTCTGCCCTGAGAATGTCATTGACAATATCTCCGTCATTTGTCAGAAAAATCAGTCCGGTAGATGCTTTGTCCAATCGGCCGATATGAAATATCCGTTCTTTGTGCCCGACGAAATCGACAATATTGTCTTTGTCTTTCAGATCGGTTGTACAGGTGATTCCTGCAGGTTTGTTCAATGCGATAAAAACAGTTTTTGGCTTTGCTTTTAGCGGTTTTCCATCAACAGTTACTGTATCGCCTTCCATCACGCGATTGCCTTTCTGTGCGACCTTGCCGTTTATTTTAACTCTGCCGGCTTCAATCCAACGGTCTGCCTCTCTGCGGGAGCAGATACCGGTCTCGCTGATGAATTTGTTCAGACTGATGGAGTTATCGGACATTAAATAAATTTGAGGATTTGTCCCGAGGATCGGGATGGGAATTTGAAAATTGTCATACAACTTATGGGAATAAATTATTTTGAGGATTTGAGTATGGAAATGGGTTACTAAGTACTTGGCTACTGGTCACTAATTACTGTCTTCTGTTGTTTTTGATTTTCATTCATCAGCCTCAACAGCAGGGTTTCCACCAAAAGGAAGAGCAATGCCAAAATAAGACACCATTTCCATATTGGCGTACCTTTTTTCTCACCTGCCAATATATTTTTGAAATCTCTGGTATAAGTTCCGTCAATGACTGTAACCTCTTCGCCGCATAACTTTTTCAGATCATCCGCACTGAAAAATTCCAATGCTGACTCACGACGGTCATAATTGAAAGCAAATCGATCCAAAACCTCATCGACTTTAAGGTAGAGTTTATAAAAACCGGCCAATTTTGCCTGATTATTAATCCCAAGCGTCAATCTGCTGCCCATTCTGCGTTGTTCAGGAATAAACTCACCGCTTTCTCCGCCCATTTTATAAACAGTTTCATTGTTGGAAACTTTATTATCCGATTCCAACAGATTGTCTTTACCAATAAAATAGGCTATTTTCCTGTCTTTACCACCAGCCAACGCCATGCGGTAAAGCATCGGGATGAAAATTTCACCATTTTGAACCAGGTCAGAAAAGTCAGTATCCAAAGGCGCTGCACAAAGGAATAAATTACCTTTGCCGATGCTGTATTTGCCTAAAAATGATCCACCATCGCGATAGCGTAAGAGCACTTCTTCGTTACTGCTTGCTCTTTGTGTCAGTTTATAATTTCCTTTTGTGGAAGGCAGTTTCAGGTTATCCTTCTTATCTTCAAAAACATCGAAGAAGATAAAATCCTGAAAATTGATATAGGAAACATTTCTTGGCCTTTTATCCAATGCGCCGTATTCGTTGGCATTTAAAGATTTAAGAAATGCATTGTAATCATTCAATACAGCATCTTTAGCCGGAAAAACGACTACATTGCCGCCATTTTCCAAATAGGTTTTCAATTCGGAAGCAAGACCTGTAGATACAGATTTCAGATCACTCAAAATAAGCAGATCCTGCTCTCCAAGTTTGGAATAATCCAACTGACCGGAGGCAGAACTAGAGGCTACAAAATATTGATTGTTTTTGAAACCGGCCTGAACAAAGCGGTTTGCTGCGCCATTGTGAATTTCGAGCAGATTTACTTTTTCTTTTACATAAAAGGTAAAGAAATAATCATTGTCAAATTCTATCGGATAATCAGTTGCATTTAATTTTGCCTCATACCATCCTGTTTTTGTAATAGTTACATTCAATGTATCCAAAACAGAGGTTTTTGGCGGAATAATTAATGTTCCACCGGGGCGAAGTTCACCGTTCAAGGCCATAGAAACTCTGATATTGGACATTTCCACATCAGAATAATTGTGAACTTTGACAATCAGTGCATTTGGCTGATTCAGTGACTGTACAGGAGATTCGAACCAGGCTGTATCAATGCCTACATTGCGGTTTTGTACAGATTGCAGTGGAATAAGATTCAGTTT
>JBIKQC010000236.1:0-7390 GCA_044349855.1 Saprospira sp. | reverse complement strand
TGGTATCGGTTTGGATGTCACTGAACCGGTCGGCAATATGATTATTGATATTGGAGGCGGAACGACCGAGATTGCCGTTATTGCTCTTGCAGGTATTGTCTGCGATCAGTCTATCCGCACAGCGGGAGATGAATTTACTTTCGACATTGTCAATTATATGCGCCGTCTACACAATCTCCTCATCGGGGAAAGAACTGCTGAGCAGATAAAAATACATGTTGGCGCTGCAATTAATCAACTTGAAAATCCGCCGGCTGACTATGCCGTAAACGGACGCGACCTGATGACGGGGATTCCAAAACAGATCTTTGTAACTTACAGCGAAATCAGCCAATGTCTCGACAAATCAATTTCCAAAATCGAAGAGGCTATCCTCAAAGCTTTGGAAAGTACACCACCGGAACTTGCTGCCGACATTTACCGCACTGGACTTTACTTAACTGGTGGTGGTGCTCTGCTTCGCGGTTTGGACAAAAGGATCAGCCAGAAAACAAAATTGCCTGTGCATATTGCTGAAGATCCGTTACGCGCAGTGGTTCGCGGTACAGGTATTGCCTTGAAAAATATTGCTAAATTTTCCTTCCTCATTTCTCAAAAAAATCTTTAAGATTTGAAAATCGGGGTCGGGAGCTTTCCGATTGTAATACAATTACAGGATGTTGGAAATTGGCAAAACCGATTTCCGACATTTTGTGTTTTTACACTGGATCTATAATTTTACCGCAAAGAAGCAAAGGTATACGCAAAGGGCGCAAAGTACAATGTTTTTTAAGCTTCCAAGAACCGAACGGAGTGAGCTCTACAATTTTAAGGTTAGAAGCAACTTACTGATTATCTCACTTCTGAACCGATATCGTCCCAATGACGAGAGAACTCCAAGAAGTTACAATCTGCCTCCTGAGAACCGAGGCAAAGCCGAGCTCCGCGTAGCAAATCTGCCTTCTGATAATCTGACAATCTGCTTTCTGACAATCTGCTTTCTGACAATCTGCCTTCTGACAATGTTCAGTCAATTATGAATAAAATAGGTTTGTTTTTCCTCCGGTTTAACGGATTTTTTGTTTTTCTGATTCTGGAATTTTTTTCGCTGTATTTCTATTTTTCACAAAATATGACTTCCGAAAAAAGTGCCTTTCTCAGTTCTTCGAACCGTACGGTGGGCAATGTGTATGATTATACCAATCGCTGGATGCGATACTGGAACCTTTCGGCCGTGAATGACTCATTGGCCAAGGAAAATGCGCGCCTAAAAATGAAATTGCCCGGATCACAGTTTTCAAATCTTACAGATACCGCTTTTGTAAAAGAAGCGGATTTCAATCAGCAATACAAATATACCGAGGCAATTGTCATTAATAATTCCATACAGCGCCGAAGTAATTATCTGACCCTAAATCGGGGCTCAAAGCATGGTATTCGGTTAAATTCGGGCGTGCTCAACGGTATCGGAGAAGGTATTGCAGGCGTTGTAATAGCCGTCTCGCAGCATTATTCTACGGTGATGTCAGTACTGCACGAGGACATAAGAATCAGTGCCAAAGTAAAAAGAACCGGCTATTTTGGTGTCATGACCTGGCATGGTAAGGATCCGCAGAAAATGACTCTTGAGGCAGTTCCAAAACATGCAAAAGTTCTGCGGGGCGATACAATTGTCACAAGCGGTTATTCCTCCATGTTTCCGGAAGGTGTCATGATCGGAAAAATTGAATCCTACAGTTTTGAACACGGTAGCAATTTTTACAGTATTCAGGTAAACCTCTTTGTTGACATGAATAAACTGCAATATGTATATGTTGTGGATGATCTGATGCGGGAAGAACGTAAAGAAATTGAAGAAAAGGCGGTTAAATAACAGTAGTTTTATATGTTCAGCAATGTCTATATTGTAAATATTTTCAGATTCTTTTTACTGCTTCTGATTCAGGGCCTTGTACTTCAGTACATAGGTTTTAAGCATATTTACATTTTCATTTACCCCATTTTTATTATGCTGCTGCCTTTGGAAATACCGCATGGTCTGCTGGTTTTTTTGGGATTTCTAATGGGCATAAGTGTCGATGTTTTTTACAATTCTTTCGGATTGCATGCTTCGGTAATGGCATTGCTCAGTTTCTCGCGACCACTAATTTGTGGACTATTGGAACCCCGCGGCGGTTTTGAGGTGGGTAAAGCACTGACAAAAAACAGTTTCGGACTTCGCTGGTTTATACGCTACAGTGCCGTGATTACCTTGCTGCACATGCTTTTTATTGTTCTTTTCGAAGAGCTCTCGCTTAGTCTTTTCCTGCTGGCAAGAATTTTTCTCGGTTTTATACTCTCGATGCTGCTCGTCATTCTTTATCAGTTCATTTTCAATCCAAAACACTAGACAAATATATGTCAAACGACCTTTTTCAATCCCGTTATAAAGTACTGCAGGGCCTTGTTGTGCTTATTGGGGTCGTTTTGGCTTTCCGCTGTTTTCAGCTGCAGATTTGGGATACCTCTTATCAGCAGAAACAGAGTTTCCGGCAGATAATCACACAATATCCCTCAAGAGGATTGATTTATGACAGGAATGACAGTCTGCTCATTTACAATCTGGCACTTTACGACCTGCAGGCTACCTATGAATCGGTAAAACGAAGCAATATTGACACCGCCCGGTTTTGCAGTTTTTTGGGCCTGAGCCCTCTTCAATTCTCCACTCTGATGGAGAAAGACTGGAGCGATATGCGTTTTTCCAAGCGCAAACCTTTCGACTTTATGACAAAAATTGAACCTGACAGCTTTGCCAGATTCGAAGAGCATTTGTACGAATTTCCGGGATTTGAAAGTGTAATACGCAATGTCAGAGGCTATCCAGTAAACATTGGAGCGCATATCCTCGGTTATATCAGTGAGGTGAGTCCCAAGCAGATTGAAAAAAATAAGGCTTTTTACAAACAGGGTGACTATATTGGTGCAAGTGGTCTGGAAATGGCTTACGAAGAACAGCTTCGCGGAAAACGCGGTGAAAAACATGTATTGAAAGACAAATGGGGAAAAATTCAGAGCCGCTACAAAAACGGTTCCATGGACAAAGCAGCTGAAACAGGATATGACCTTGTCAGTTCCTTAGACCTTGCCCTGCAGCGCTATGCAGAAGAGCTCATGAAAAATAAAATTGGTGCCCTGGTAGCAATTGAACCTTCTACCGGCGAGATTTTAGCCATGGTAAGTGCACCTACCTACGACCCGAATATTTTGGCAATCGACAACAAAAGGGGCAATGCATTTGCTTTGCTTTCTTCCGATTCTACCGACCCGCTTTTCAATCGCGCACTGATGGCTCAGTACCCTCCGGGCTCCATTTTCAAAACAGTTTTGGGAGCTATAGCACTTCAGGAAGGTGCTATGTCTCATGATGAAGGCATGATCTGTCCAGGCGCATTCACATTTGGCAATCTAAGAATCGGTTGTCACGGACATGGCGCTATAACCAATGTAGAGTCGGCCATTCAGTATTCC
This sequence comes from Saprospira sp., assembly GCA_044349855.1. Taxonomy (GTDB): domain Bacteria; phylum Bacteroidota; class Bacteroidia; order Chitinophagales; family Saprospiraceae; genus Saprospira. Next base: position 3,901 of record JBIKQC010000236.1, on the reverse strand, counting down.
TGCAATAATTATTTTTGTAATACATACAAAGAAATTATCAACCTTTACGGATATGATTTTCCAGAAAAAGGGATGAATAAATTGGTGGAACACCTTAACGCCTTTGGGTTGGGTCGCAAAGTGGGTATAGATATCCCCGGTGAAATGATGGGCAATATTCCAACGATTGAATATTTCGACAAAAGATACGGAAAAGGCCGTTGGCGCTTTTCCAACTCAGCCTCTATAGGAATCGGGCAGGGTGAATTGCAGATTACTCCTTTACAGATGGCCAATCTGACAGCTATTATTGCCAACAGAGGTTTTTTTTATATACCGCATTTTGCCAAAGAATTTAAAGGGGATAAAAGCGATGTATTAAAACGCTTTAAAGAAAAACAGTTTACAAAAGTACATCCAAGACATTTTGAACATATTGTTGATGGTATGGAAAAGGTAGTTTTGGCCGGCACCGGAAGCAGGGCTATGATTTCAGATATTTCCGTTTGCGGAAAAACAGGAACTGTAGAAAATCCGCACGGTATAGACCACTCCACCTTCATTGCTTTTGCGCCAAAGGACAATCCTAAAATTGCAATAGCAGTATATGTAGAAAATTCCGGTTATGGTTCCTCATTCGCCGCTCCTATTGCCAGTCTAATGATTGAAAAATACCTGAAAGGCGAAATAAGGGGTGATGCAAGAAAAGCATTGGAAACATCGATGATGAACGCCAATCTGATGAGCAAAAATCCCGCACAATCTTCCATAAGGTTAAAAAATCCTGATAAAACTGAGAATATAGATTAAGATGAACAGACCGATAACCCCAATAGACCCGGCAGTCAAATCGCTTATACAGACAGAATTGAACAGAATTGCCGAAGAAAACAATATCCGCATACTCTATGCCTGCGAAAGCGGCAGCCGGGGTTGGGGCTTTGCCTCGCCTGACAGTGATTACGATGTTCGATTTATCTTTCTGCATCCTACAAACTGGTATCTTTCTGTCTTGCCACAGGATGACGGTATGGATCTTTTTATTGATAAGGAATTGGATATCAATGGCTGGGACATTAGAAAGGTGCTCAGACTTTTAATAAAATCTAATGCAACGCCTTTCGAATGGTTGCAATCACCCATTGTCTATCAGACTGATGTAGATTTTAAAGCTTCACTATGGGCATTGGCACAGCATTTCTTTCAGCCACGTTCTACGATGCATCATTATTTGGGATTGGCAAAAAATTCCTATCGAAAAGGACTGGTGAATGAAACGGAAGTGAATGTAAAAAAATACTTTTATGTATTGCGTCCCTTACTTGCGGCAATGTGGGTTGCCGATAAAAAGACGGCTCCGCCTATGACTTTCATGGAACTGGTTGCGGTTTTACAACCCTATCCGGCTATTTATGACATCATCTTGGAACTTTGGGATATTAAAATGGCACTGAAAGAAGGCGATAGCATAAAACTAATTCCTGAACTCTCGGAATTTGTTGAAAAACAGTTTGTCCGTTGCTACACAATTGCCGATGCAACCGAAGAAATTGCTACAAAAACAGATATGCTCGATGCCTTTTTCAGAATGGTTGTAAAATCTTATAATGGTGAATATTGAGGATTTGAGAGAGAAAAACTGTATCATTTTTGAATGTATCACCGGCAGTCGGGCATATGGACTTGACCTCCCACATTCCGACACAGATATAAGAGGTGTGTTTGTAATGCCGATAGAAAAGTTTTTCGGTATGGAGTACATTCCTCAGGTGAGCAATGAGACCAATGATATCGTGTTTTTCGAATTGGGTCGTTTCATTGACCTTTTGTCAAAAAATAATCCCAATATTCTGGAAATGCTGAATGTGGAAGAAACTATGGTCATTTACCGGGACCCTATTTTTGACAGAATAAAAAGCGATATCTTCCTATCGAAGCTTTGTGCAGAGACCTTTGTTCATTACGCTGCATCACAGATTAAAAAAGCAAGAGGACTGAATAAAAAGATTGTCAATCCGGTAGAACCGGAAAGAAAAACGCCGCTTAATTTTTGTTTTGTCACGTATGAACAGGGGGCACTACCTTTTCTGAAATGGTTGGAAATAAATCACAAAAAAGCCGATCAATGCGGCATTATCAATGTTCCTCACATCAAAGAGCTATTTGCCCTTTTTTATGATGAAAGCGGAAAATTGGGTTACAAAGGTCTATTATCGGGCAGCGATGCCAATGAGGTGCAGATGAGCAGCATTCCAAAAGGCGAAAAACCAATTGCCTATCTGCATTTCAGTAAAGATGCCTATACACAGCACTGTAAACAGTACAAAGAATATTGGGAATGGGTGGAGAACAGAAATGAGGAGCGTTATAATAACACAATGAGCCACAGTAAAAACTACGATTCCAAAAACATGATGCATACCTTTCGCCTGCTCGATATGGCTGAAGATCTGCTCAGAGATGGGAAAATTGTAGTAAAACGACCCAATCGGGAAGAATTACTAAAAATCAGAAGCGGTGATTTTGAATACAATGACCTGTTGGATAAGGCCGAAGCAAAAATTGAAAGGCTCGCTGAACTGAAAAACAGCAGTACACTTCCCGAAATACCCGATATGAAAATGATAGAGACGCTTTTGGTCAATATGCGTATGGCTTTTTATAAATAAGTAAGCATTTACAAATGAACAGTTCGAGAAAAAGTCTGATAGATCTGAGCGGTTATGACTGGATAGCCATCCTGCTTTGCCTTCTGTTGATGGCAACAGGTTGGACTATGATTTTTGCCTCTGAATACAATCCTGACACTTTCAGCGGTTTATTAAATTTGGACAAAAACTACGGCAAACAACTTATCTGGATTGCTGCTGGAATTCTTCTCTTCGTTTTTATACAATTCATCGAGGGGAGGATCTTTCAGAATTTAGCCTTTGTCATTTTAGGGGTAGTTTTAGTACTGCTCATTGCTGTATTGTTCACAAAACCCATTAATGGTTCCACTTCCTGGTTCGACATCGGCGGATTCCGCTTTCAGCCCTCAGAATTTGGAAAGACAGCCACGGCCCTGGCTCTGGCCTCCCTGCTCAGCCTGCCAGATGTACGCATGCAGAGTTTTACCGGTAAAGTGCAGGCCTTTGTTGTCATTGGCGTACCTTTATTATTGGTATTAATACAGAATGATACAGGATCTACTTTGGTTTACCTTTCCTTTCTACTGGTACTTTTCAGAGCTGGACTTCCTTCAGGTGTTTTTATCATCGGACTCATTCTTATTGCCTTATCAATAGCTGCGTTGATGGTTGACAAAATATGGGGTATTTTTCATATACTCTTAATTATCGGGAATTTTACATTATTGAGATTTTGGAAAAAGGACGAGCGTTGGAGTATGGGATTTTCCATATTGGCGCTGCTATCGCTTTATTTTTCCGGCACTCAGATGTTCTTCACAATTGCATTGCAATTGGGCCTTTTAGTCTTAGTTTCTGCATTAAATCTGCTAAAGAGAAATTGGCAGATTACAGTTCTGACATTTGGGGGTATTGCCGTCGCAATGCTTTACAGTTCCTCCGTTAATTATTTGGTAAACAATATCTTAAAAATTCACCAACAAGAAAGGATCTGGGTTTGGCTGCGTCCTGAAAAATGCGATCCTTTAGGTTCTTTGTACAATCTCGAACAATCAAAATACGCTATCGGCTCAGGCGGTTTTTTAGGTAAAGGTTTTCTGGAAGGCGAGCGGACAAAATTGGACTATGTCCCTGAACAATCAACAGATTTTATCTTCTGTACTGTGGGTGAAGAATGGGGCTTTTTGGGTAGTATAATACTCTTAGTATTATTTATGACCTTATTGCTTCGTATATTATATATTGCAGAAAGACAGCGCCTGAGTTTTGCAAAATATTATGCCTACTCGGTA
>JBIKQC010000235.1:0-7393 GCA_044349855.1 Saprospira sp. | reverse complement strand
GTTTATTCTGCAGTGTTTTTTCTATAATATGCCTGCGGTTGAGCCTTTTCATAGGCGCTTCGCGGGTCATTATATTGTGCCCGTCTACTGACTTTTTGTCTTTTTTTAAGCCGGCCATTTTGAAGGAGAGCAGGAGAAAGCTATTTTGGATGGAGGCTTTTTTGGGGTGGTTATAATGCATAGACTGACCATCAGCAAATATTGCGCGCATTAGAAAAATAAAAACAAAAACATAATTGGTTTTCATATCAGATCAATTTAATACAAAAATAACATAATACTGTAGCGAAACTCAATAAATGAAGCTGAACGCAGCATTAATAGTACTTAAGGAGGTGTATAGACATTGTCGAAAACAACATGTTTAGTTTTTTTGACAAAATATTTACAATTTGTTAAACAAAAATAAAGATAGTGCTGTTCTGCTCTTATTATTTCACTTTATAAAAAAAAACCAATGAAAAAGCAACTCTCAATCCTTGCATCAGCATTATTGTTTTCAACAGTAGTATTATTCTCTTCCTGCAAAAAAGAGGACGATCACGAACATGCACAGGTAATGGTAATTCACGCTTCTCCGGACGCTCCAGGTGTAGATCTTTTGATTGATGACATGAAAAAAAATACGGCTGCCCTTGCTTTCCCGGGCAACACAGGTTACCTCGAGTTGGAAGCAGGTACACGCAACGTGAAAGTTAATGTAACAGGAACAACTACTACAGTAATTGAAGCTAATTTGGCTTTGACTAAAGACATGAGTTATAGTGTTTTTGCAGTAGACTCCGTTTCTAAAATTGCTCCATTGGTCTTGACTGATGATCTCACTGCTCCTGCAGCCGGTAAGGCTCATGTACGTTTTGTACACCTTTCTCCAGACGCTCCTGCTGTTGACGTTGCTGTAGCTTCAACAGGTACAGTTGTTTTTGGCAACAAAGCATTCAAAGAATACACCGCTTTTACTCCATTAGATGCAGGTGTTTATAACCTTGACGTAAGAGTTGCCGGAACTACAACAGTAGCCCTTGTTTTACCTGCAATTACCTTAGAGTCAGGTAAGATCTATACTGTATTTGCAAAAGGTTTCTTAGGTGTAACATCAGGCGCTCAAGCTTTAGGCGCTGAAATAATTGTAAACAAATAATCTTATATTTTTTATTGTCTAAACTTTATACAAATGTTTAGATAATTCAATCAAGTAAATCAATGAGCTCGGTATTTTACCGGGCTCATTTTGTTTGTTTTGATAACCTGTATAACTTAGATTGATATGGTAAAAGTCTATTTTTTTTCTGTTTAAAATTATCTGCAATCTGAAAATCTCCCATTTCACTTTCAGGTAAATAGTTTTCAGGTACAATAAATTCAAAAGAATCTCCTCCCAAATTAAAATAAGCGATAAATTCTTCCGCACCAATTTTAAAATTAACCACATAAATATTTTTTATATCCATATTGATATTCGTAATTTCCTTTTTATGTGTATTGAACCCCGACTTGTACAATTGAAGTGTCAGAATGTCATATTCACGAATATCATCTGATATAAAAAGCACTTCTCCAAAAAGCTGATTGACCAAAAACATCGTATTTTTCTGCGTTTCGCTCAGATTTGTCTTTTTGTTTCTCAGGATAAAAACATCGGGATCATTCTGAAAAAACCGTCCCGAGAGCACAGCTCTATTGATACTGTTGGTCAGAGTAGACCAGGTGGAAGGGCGTTCGTGTGCATGCAGTTTTTTCAGGGGTTTCAACTCCCAGCCCGTATGCGCATCATTGCCGATACGGCAATAATCGACCATACCGAAGGCAGAAGCTAAGGGCACACCGCAGCCCAAAATCATTTTATCCTTTCCGGCGACCTCGCGCAGCAGCTGCATCCCATCGTACATAATCTGTCCGCGGGTACGATCGGGACGGCCCTGCAGACATGCCCCAAAAAGAAAATCGACTTTGATAAGGTCATAATTCCATTCCCGCAAAATGGTTTGCAGCACCTTTTTAATATAGGATCGGGCTTCGGGATGATAAATATCGAGGGCATAGTAGGGCCCTTTCCAAATGATATTTTTAGCCACCATGAGGGCTTTTCCGTTCTGCTTTTTGACAAACCAGTCGGGATGCGTTTTAAAAACATCCGATTTTTTTGCCGCAACAAAGGGAGCCAACCAAATACCGGCTTTGAAGCCTTTGGCGTGGATTTTATCTGCCAATACTTTCATGCCATTTGGGAATTTTTTATTGGTAATGAGCCAATCCCCTACTGCCTGCTGATAACCGTCGTCTATCTGAAAAATATCGATAGGCAGCTGTTTTTCTGCAAAAGCATTGAGATTATTTTCCAGCAATTTTTCATCAATTTTTGCATAGTGGTAGTACCAGCTGGTCCAACCCATGGCAGCAGGAGCATCGGCGGGAGTTGAACTGCTGTATTTTTTTCGCCATTTATTGGAGTAATCCTCCATAAAACTGCTGTAAGCTGCGTATCCATCGGCTTCGGCATAAATAAAATCGAAGACTTCAAAACTTTTATCGGCAGCCAACTGCAAGCTTTCCAAATCTTTTTCGATGAAAATTTGTTTAGTATTTGTGTCGAAACGGAAATGTGTAAATCCGCCTGGTTCGGCCAAGGAAGCCAAAATATGGTATTTTTCAGCATCGCGCCAATAGGTCCAGGTCCAGGAATGCAGCATTCCTTTTTTTCTGGGATATTTGTACAAATAATAATCACCCGCATTTTTGGAATAGGCATCGAGCATGCGGCTAAGGCGGGGAATTCGTTCATTGTCAACATATTCACGCGAAGTTGTCCAACTCTGAAATCCATTGCAGAAATATCGGGTATCTGAACCGGTACAGCTGTAAGTGCCATTCAGACTTACTTTTTGGAAGCTAATTGGCGCAAGTGCCCTTATTCTGACAATGTATCTGTTTTCAGATTCCAACCATTGCATTTCTGTCTTCAGAGCATCGTTGGCAAAGGGTTTATTCCATTCCAAAAGAACAGTTTTTGGCTTTTCATTTCCTACACGGTAAATGATTTCTAAAACTGCCGGACTGAATGATTGAGCTTTGATATTATTTACAAAAAAAAAGCATATCAAAAGGCAATTTATCCATTGAAAGCTCTGCTTTGTCGAATCTTTGGATCGGCTATTTTTTAAAATCAGGGTATTATTATTCATTTTTATCTGCTTTTTACTAAATTCACACAATAAAGTCCAAATTTACCCAATACTGTGCATACTTTCAAAAAAAGTCCATCACAGACCAACCTATAATTTACGATTATATGAAACTTACTACATTCACCACACTGCTCTCTATTGCGGTACTTTCTATTTCCGTATTGAGCTGTAATAAAAACAAAGGTATGACAGGCTCAAAGTACAAGTATGAAACCGTTGAAAACGACCCGCTTGGTGCTAAAATCTACACCCTTAAAAATGGGTTGAAAGTGTATATGAGCGTTTACAAAGACGCTCCACGTATTCAAACATTTATTGCCACCCGTGCAGGTTCAAAAAATGACCCTGCCGATGCTACCGGATTGGCCCATTATCTGGAACACATGCTGTTCAAAGGCAGCAGTAAAATTGGGGCATTGGACTGGGAAAAAGAAAAGGTGCTTTTGAAAGAAATTTCCGATTTATACGAAGAGCATTTCAAGGCAAATCCGGAAGAACGTAAAAAAATCTATGAAAAGATTGATGCCATCTCCTTTCAGGCGGCCAAGTTGGTAGCTTCCAATGAGTACGACAAAATGATTTCTTCTTTAGGAGCAAAAGGGACAAATGCCTATACTTCACTTGATCAGACGGTCTATGTCAATGATATTCCAAGCAATGAATTGGAACGTTGGATGAAGGTAGAATCTGAGCGTTTCGGAGAATTGGTTTTACGACTTTTTCATACTGAATTAGAAACAGTGTATGAAGAATTTAATATTGGACAGAACAGCGACGGTCGAAAGGTTTTTCAGGCATTCATGAGCGGCCTGCTGCCCGAACATCCCTATGGAACACAAACTACGATTGGCACTGGTGATCATCTGAAACGTCCGTCGATGGTAAAAATTCACCAATACTTCAAAGATTATTATGTTCCCAATAATATGGCAATCGTTCTGGCCGGTGATTTCGATCCTGACGAAGCCATTGATATGATCGAAAAATATTTTGGAGGTTATAAAAGCAAGGAAATTCCAAAATTTGAAGTAAAAGCACAACCGGAGATCAATGCACCGATTGTAAAAGAAATTTTTGGAATTGAAAAAGCTGTCGTAGATATGGGTTGGAGACTCCCCGGTGCCGGTACACAGGAGGCTATGCTCGGAGAATTGGTATCACATATCCTTACCAACGGCAAAGCCGGATTGGTAGATATCAATCTGGTACAGAAGCAGTTGGTTGGCGCTCAAAGCTATACTTTCAGCTGGTCAGCCAATGATTTTTCTTTTTTTGGTTTTTATGCCAGTCCCCGTCCGGGACAAAAATTGGAAGAAGTAAAGGATCTTTGTCTGCAACAACTGGATAAGATTCGCAAGGGTGAATTTGAAGATTGGATGATTGAAGCGGTAGTGACAGATTTGGAATATAAAATGCAAAAATCGCTGGAAAGCAATAGTGGCCGGGCAAATTTATTGCTGTCTTCCTTTATTTCAAATCAGAAATGGACTGATGCTGTTTCTAAATACCGCAAAATGCGCGCTGTAACTAAAGAACAGGTAATGGAGTTTGCAAACACCTATTTAAAACCTACTAATTTTGTAGTGGTTTACAAACGTGAAGGTGAAGATAAACAAATTCTAAAGGTTGACAAACCGAAGATCACTCCGGTTGAACCGCCAAAAGATACTATTTCCAAATACCGCAGTGATTTCGAGAAATTGGAGTCGCCAAGAAATGAGCCTGTTTTTATTGATTTCAAAAAAAGCATTAAAACACAGCAGCTCAGCAATGGTGTACGTTTGGACTATATTAAAAATGAAAACAATCAGACCTTTGAACTGAATTATATCCTTGACATGGGATCGGATCAGGACAAAGTATTACCCATTGCACTGCGTTATCTCAAATATCTCGGCACTGAAAAATACAGCCCGGAGCAGTTGCAGCAGGAGTTTTTCAAATTGGGTATTTCTTTTGATATCTTTGCAAGCAATGAAGTAACCTATGTGACCCTGAAAGGTTTGGACCGTTCCCTTGAAAAAGGAGTTGAATTGTTTGAACATGTATTGGCCCATGCGCAACCCAATGCAGAGGCATTGAAGAATCTGGTTTCAGAGATCAAAAAGGAACGTGGCGATGCCAAGAAAGACAAACGCAATGTTCTGCAGAATGCTATGTTCAGCTATGCTCGCTATGGCAAAAGTTCACCATTTACAGATATTTTAAGCAATGCTGAAATGGATGCTCTGACAGGCCCTCAGCTTACAGCAAAAGTAGCTGAGCTGACAGCTTATAAACACGATGTATTCTACTTTGGAGCTCTAGAAATTTCCAATGTTGCGGCTATTTTGAATAAGCTGCACAAGGTTCCTGAAAAGCTTTTGGAATATCCAAAACGTCCGGATTTCAAAGAATTGGATACTAAGGAAAATAAGGTCATTTTTGTGTCATTCCCTGAAATGACTCAGGCCGAAATTATGATGGTTTCTAAAGGAACCGTAGGATTCGATATTCAGGAAGAGGTGATGAGTCAATTGTACAATGAGTATTTTGGTGCAGGGCTTTCTTCTGTAGTCTTCCAGGAAATTAGGGAAAAACGCGCATTGGCATATTCTGCTTATGCACTGAATTCTTCTCCGAGGGATAATCGAGATGCGCATTATTTCAGAGCCTTTGTAGGCACACAGTCCGATAAAATCAAAGAGGCCATTCCTGCAATGAATGAAATCATTGAAAACATGCCTATTACAGTGGATCAGATCGTAAATTCTGTGGATGCCATCAATAAAAAAATTGAAAGTGATCGCCTTACCCGCGACCGTATTTACTGGACCTACCGTATGAATAAAAAACGCGGTTTTGAAAAGGATTTGAGGGAAGATGCCTACAAATACTTCACTAAATTCAATTCCGAGAAAAACACATTGATTGACGAATTCAAAAAATTCCAAGAGAAAATAATCAAAGGCCGTCATTATACCATTCTGGTATTAGGCGATAAGAAAAAACTGGATGCTGCTTATCTGAAAAGCTTGGGTAAATATGAAGAGTTGAGTTTGGAAGATGTGTTTGGTTATTGATGTTACTTGATGTGCGGATGAGATGATCCCGTCTTGGGTCGGGACAAGTTATGCGGATGTGCGGATCTCGTCTTTGTCGAGACAGTTGTTCGCATCTCCTTTGTGAATCAAATGTCTTAAAGCCTTTGTGGCAATATTGATGCAAGGATTAACTTTATGAATTTTAATGTTTTACTGCCTTTCTGAGATATCGATTTGCGGAAAATATTTTGATTACACATTGCATCTTATGAATATTACGAGTCGGTTTCCTATGGGAGGCCGACTTATTTTTTTTATAGGCCGAATTTTGTTAATTTTACAGCATTGCTTTTTTCCTAATAATTTGACATTATATTATGTTTGAGAACATATTGATTGCCTGCCTGATTATCAGTTTTGCTTCGCTCTTTGCAGTGGTTGTATATTTCAGAATCAAGGTTTTAAAGGCCTATGGAATTCTGGTTAGAAACCGGGTGCAGTTTGACATTGCGCATATTTTTAACAAAAAAAGGATGGAGGAAGAAATCCTCTCAAAATATCCTGCCCACAACAAAACCATTAGAGATTTTGCTTTTGGAATAAGGTTTTCCATGAGTATGGTCACCGTTTTTATGATATTAATTACCTTGTTCGCCGGGGCATTGATGTTTTTTACGTAATGACGTTGCATACAAAATCAAATGAATGCAACAATGTCAAAATTTTAAAAATGAAAATCATAAAAAATCAATCCCTAAAAAAATTCAATACTTTCGGATTGGAAAGCGTGGCTGCAGAGTTTGAAGAAATTGTTAATATTTCCGACTTAGAAATTGCTGCCAATTACGATTTGCCGATTAAAATTCTGGGCGGAGGAAGCAATATTCTGCTGACAGGAGATATTGAAGCGATCGTGATTAAAAATTCCCTTAAAGGGATTTACATACTGGAAGAAGACAGCGAATATGTTTATATAAAGGCTGCAGGCGGCGAAAACTGGCATGAGTTTGTCCTTTGGTGTATCGAAAGGAATTTTGCCGGCGTAGAGAATCTTTCATTGATTCCGGGAACTGTTGGCGCAGCACCAATTCAGAATATCGGTGCATACGGAGTTGAACTGAAAGATGTTTTTTATGAACTGGAAGCTATAGAACTGAGCAGCGGTTTAACAAAGACATTTTCATG
>JBIKQC010000234.1:0-7394 GCA_044349855.1 Saprospira sp. | reverse complement strand
GAATACCCGGAAACTCCGGCCGAGCTGGAAAAACTGATAAGTTTGAACCGGATAGTGGCCGATAACTTCGAAGCCATCGGCAGCCGATATTTTGGAAATGTTTCAACCCGCTGTATGAAAATGTTTCCTACTATGCGTCTAAACACAGTCTACATACTTGTTTCCAAAAGAAATGTCGACAAAAAAAGACTGACTGCCGAAGATTTTGTCAAAGTCCGTTATCAGGACAAAATCGAATACATCGGCGAAGCTAAACCAAGTGTAGATACACCCATACAACTAAATATTTACAGAAATTTTCCAAGAATCAATTACATCATTCACGGACACGGTTATATCGAAGGGTATGTTTTTACGGAACATTATTATCCCTGCGGAGACCTTAGAGAATATGAAGAATTTTCCAGATTCTTGAAAGATGACTCCGGAATAATAAACCTCATCAACCATGGTTTCGTTATTTATGCGAATCATATTAATGAGATGGAAAAGCTGATAGAAGAGATGAAATTTATGGAAAGGCCTATTGGCAATGAAATTCCCAGACTATAACAATACAGTTAAATATTATGCAGAACCGCCAAAATCAGTTTTGGCGGTTTTTATTATTTCATAAAAGTTGTTTTTTGATGCCATTTTGACTATTATTGTAACAGCCATTACAGTAACCACTGTTACGGTAATAATATTTTAAATATAAATGATTGCATTATAAACATTTATGAAATTTTACAATAGAGAAAAAGAAATTCAGCTCCTAAAAAAAATTGAAATCCTCAGCAAAACAGCTGCACAGCTGACATTTGTAACCGGGCGAAGAAGGGTTGGCAAAACGGCACTGCTGCATCAAAGCTTTGACGGTCAGCAATATTTGTATTTTTTTATAGCCAAAAAAAATGAGACCCTGCTCTGTGAGGAGTTAACAGAAACGATAAAACAGGCGCTTCAAATTGAACAGTTAGAGACTTTCCGCAGCTTTCCCAAGCTCTTCGGATACCTCATGGAACTGTCTAAAGAAAGGCATTTCACGCTGATTATTGATGAATTTCAGGAGTTTTACAGTGTTAATCCCTCTGTTTTTAGTGATATGCAAAATTTATGGGACAGGTATAAAGCCAAGAGTCATATAAATTTGATCTGTTGTGGATCCGTTTATACCCTGATGTCTAAAATTTTTACCGACAGAAAAGAACCGCTTTATGGGAGGGCCAATCATCACCTGAAAGTTGAACCATTCAATGTAAAAACACAGGCGGAAATTTTATATGATTATAACAAAAATTATACTGCCGACGACCTCCTTACACTATATATATTAACAGGCGGCATTCCCAAATATCTAGAATTGTTCATTACCGTAGAACCGCTTGACAAAGAAGGCATGCTCAATCATTTTTTCTCTTATAACTCTATCTTTCTGGAAGAAGGGAAAAATTTATTGGTGGATGAATTTGGAAAGGATTATGGCAACTACTTTTCAATTCTATCGCTCATTGCAGGCTCCAAAACTTCAAGGCCGGAAATTGAATCTGTGTTAAATATTTCTGTTGGGGGCTACCTGGATAAGCTGGAAGAAGATTTTCAGCTCATCAGCAAAACAAGACCTATTTTTGCTGCGCCGGGCTCGAGAGCGATCAAATATCATATAAAAGACAATTTCTTAAACTTTTGGTTTCGATTTGTTTATAAATATAAATCGGCAGTGGAAATCAATAATCTGTCTTATATTTTACAAATCGTCAATCGGGATTTTGATACTTTTAGCGGAAAATTACTGGAAAAATACTTCATAGATAAACTCAAGATTTCAGAAAAATACTCGGAAATAGGTACCTATTGGGAATCGGGAAATCAAAATGAAATTGATATTGTGGCTATGAACAGTTTGGAAAAAAGGATAGATTTTTACGAAGTCAAAAGGCAAAAACAAGCATTGCGCCTTCAGCTTTTGGAAAAAAAAGCGGAGAAAATTGTACAAAAATTCCCTGACTACAGCTTTGGATATTATGGCCTCAGCCTTGAAGACATGTAATAAACTTATCAGTTCATGGTATAGAATTTTCAGCAGAAAGGATTTTTTCATTACTAAAAAAATGATAATTTCTTTTTTTTATGATAACAATTGCTATCTTTGCAGCCGCTTATGTAAAAAGCGAATTACAAATTATTTTTTATTTAATCTTATTTATTCATTTCGTAATGAAACAATACGAGTGTACTTTCATCATCGAACCCGTTCTGTCAGGTGATGAAATCAAACAGACAGCCGAAATGTACTTTGATCACTTGAAAAACAACAAGTGTGAAATCGTACATATCGAGGATTGGGGAATCCGTCAGTTGACTTTCCCAATGAACAAACGCACTTCAGGTGCTTATTTCACCGTTGAGTTCAAATCTGAATCAGGCAGTATCATCGCCGAACTGGAACTTGCTTTCCGTCGTGATGAGCGCGTACTTCGCTACCTGACTATTTCTCTTGACAAACACGGCGTGAAATACAATCAGGACAAACGTGCCGGTTTGATTGGCAAGAAAAAAGAAAAACAGGATGCCGCTAAAGCTGAAGAAGCTGCTGCGACAAAAACTGAAGCGTAATCTTAAGATTCAACGCTTAGAATTCATTCATTAACACTAAAAAATCAAACTTGTCATGGCAAGTAGAGAAGATATAAAATTCCTCAGCAATCCGAAAATCGGCCAAAAACGCAAAAAATATTGCCGTTTCCGCCGTTACGGTATTAAATACATCGATTACAAAGATGTAGACTTCTTGATGAACTTCATCAACGAACAGGGCAAATTGCTGCCACGCCGCATTACCGGTAACTCTATGAAATATCAGCGCAAAGTGGCTACTGCCGTTAAACGTTGCCGTTTTATGGGCTTCCTGCCTTACGTAGCCGACCTTATGAAATAAAAATTATTTCTTATTTTCTTATCTGACTTTCAAAAATCCACATATATGGAAATCATTTTGATGAAAGACGTAGAAAACCTCGGCTATGCCAATACCATTGTATCGGTGAAGCCAGGCTACGCACGCAACTTCCTCATTCCTCAGGGAATGGCGCTTGTTGCCAATAAAAAAAACAAAGATGTTCTTGAGGTTCAAATCAAAGCTCAAGAAGAACGTATCCGTAAAATGATGGCGGAAAACTCTGCACTTACCGAAAAATTGGAAGGCACAGTGGTTCGTATCGCTACCAAAGCGGGTACCAGCGGAAAAATCTTCGGTTCAGTTTCTTATGTTCACATAGCAAGTGCCCTGAAAGAACTTTATGGCATTGAATTGGACAAAAAGAAAATCAGAATGCCCGAAGAAATTAAAATGTTGGGCAAATATACCTGTGAAATCGTCCTCATGAAAGAGGTTCGTCCTGCAAAAGTAACTTTCGAGGTTTACAACGACGAAATTCACAATGCTGCCGGTGATGAAATCAATCCTTCAGCTGAATAATTCTTTAGGATTCCAGATATAAAAAGCCCGCAATAGCGGGCTTTTTTGTTGTGTATTAGAAATCAAACAGGATTCTGACTCATCAACCCCTTCTCTCCAAAAAGAAGGGGCTTTTTTCGGCGAAGCCGAAAGACTCCACAGGAGTCTGAAAGCCCCTCTTTTCAGGCGCAGCCAAAGAGAGGGGTTTGGGATGAGTCAATATATTCGCTGATTTATCAACAAAGGAAAAAAATGGTCCTTTTTTCAGAAATATAACAGAACTTTACAAAAGAAGGGGCTGGAGATAAGTTAAAAGAATTACTGTGCAGCTTTAAGCACCTTTTCATAAACTGCTCTCCAGCCTTTCCAATTGTCTTTTTCACAAAAGGAATTGTTGTGCCAAATGCAGATCAGTTCCCCGCCTACTTTTTTTGTTATTTCAATAATCGGAATCACTTTTTCCAGTGCCGCTGCTGTACCCAGTTTTTGATACACATTCAAAGTTACGTCCATCAGCATAAAAGGATGTATTCGCAAATCCATTTCCTGCTCCTTTGAAATATCATAACAGTTAAACGGCGTAGCAATAGAAGCTCTGAAACCCAACTCCTCGGCATAGCCTAAGCTGTAATCCTCTTTTATTCCTCTTTGTATAAGATTTTGATAGGTTTGGGGAAAATTCAGTTTTAAAAAATGCTGTCTGCTGTTTAAGACCTTTTTACCGATAATTCCCTCCAGCCTGTTCAACTCGGCGCTTACTCTACCGGGTTCGGAATTGGATTGATAAGATGGATGAATGCCGCATTCAAAATCAGCTGCTATGTTCTGAATCAACTTTCTGAAAACAGGTGTTTTATAATCTATGTTTTTATCAAATTCTCCATAATCTCCCAACAACCAGAAAAACAGCGGCTTTTGCGGCTGATCTTCATGCAGGGAACGGATATAATCGAAACTGTGAAATGGATCCTTTCTTCCCGTTAACACAGCGAAACGTTCAAAAAAATCATTAAAATTGCCCTTCAAAAAATCACGGCCAGAAGCAGCAATCTGCCTCCAAACTGCTTTGTGTTTGTAAGCCCAGGCATAGTCAATATCATAAGTCGGAATAAATTTATATTCCTTTTTGGGGGGCATCTCAAAATGATGTTGCAATTTCTTTCTCAATTCCTCCGCCCAGAGGTTAAGTATTGGCAAATGCAAGAAACCATTTTGGAAAGCAAAACTGCATTCTGCCGAAAAACGACCATGATTGTCGGCTGCAAAAGGCTGATATTCTTCATATCGGCTGCAGCACCAGAAAGCAAGTGCAGGAAAATCAAAAGGAAGTAATGAGCGGGCATCACTATGCCCGAAAAAACAGGGGTACAACTCGCCCGATAGCATATGCGGCTTTTGAACCCCAATACCCTTTTCCATTAATAAAAGACTATTTTCTGAAGCCAAATAAGGAATTTTCTCAGAGATCTGAACCCCATAACTAAGCTTTGGAGTATTTTCGATCTGATTAAATTCGGAAATTCCGGAAATGATGTTAATTTTGTAGAAGCCAAGCAAATCCTTAAAAATAAGATTGAAAGCATATAGCAATCTCGGACTGTTTTGTTCGCTGTATATATAAATTTGGTCTGTCATGCTAAAAATATGAGGGAAAATAAAAAACGCGGGTCGGCAAGTTTACAAATTTAAGTGATTTAGTTATATTTGCCTCAAATATAAGATTAGTATAATCATAATTTCAAAAAAACAAGATGGCAACTACTTCAGACATTCGCAAAGGAATGTGTATCGAAATGAATCACGATACCTTTATTATCATTGAATTTCAGCACGTAAAACCCGGCAAAGGCAATGCTTTTGTCCGTACAAAAATTAAAAGTCTGACCACAGGAAAAGTATTGGATCACACCTTCAGTGCCGGTCATAAAGTAGATGATGTTCGCGTCGAACGCCGTCAATATCAATATTTGTATGAGCAGGACGAACGTCTGCACTTCATGAATCAGGAAACTTATGAGCAGATCGACATTTCAAAAGATATGCTCGAAGGTTTTGAATTCATTAAAGAAGGTCAAATCTGTGATGTTATTTTCCATGCCGTTAAAGAAATTCCTTTGGCAGTAATGATGCCACAATACGTAACTTTGGCCATCACCTACATCGAGCCGGGTCTTAAGGGCGATACTGCTACCAATACAACTACTCCTGCAGAAGTTGAAACAGGTGCAAAAATTCGCGTACCACTGTTTATCAAAACAGGTGATCTGGTAAAAATCAACACCGAAACCGGTGAATATATGGAGCGTGTTAAGAGCTAAAATTTAGAGATTTGGCGAAAGTAGAAATCCTTTCGCCTTTGCCTTTTGATCATAGTTTTAAAAACTTTTCTTTCCTTTATAAAAACAAAATTATATGAAGTTCGAACAGATCAAAGAACTCATCAAACTGCTACAGGAAACCAATATCAGCGAATTCAAATATGAATCGCAGGAATTGACCATGAGCATCCGTACTAAAGATTACCACAAAGTGAAAGAGGTAATGGTACAGCCTACAATGATGCAGGGTATGCCTATGATGTCTTCACAAATGATGACACAACCGGCTACTACTCCTGCAGTAACTGAAAAAACTGAGGTAAAAACTGAAACAAAAACTGAAGAAGCACCAAAATCAGATGTTAAATACATAGAGATCAAATCTCCGATGGTTGGAACATTCTACCGTTCTTCAACTCCGGAAAAACCGGCTTTTATTAAAGTTGGAGATACAATCAATCCTGATTCTACAGTTTGCCTCATTGAAGCTATGAAACTTTTCAACGATGTTAAAGCTGAAGTAAGCGGTCGTATCGTTAAAGTAATGGTAGAAGATGCAAGTCCTGTTGAATATGAGCAGGTACTCTTTTTAGTTGAACCGGCTTAAGTCTAATTGACCTAAAGTTCACCTTATTGTGAACCTGCTGTTCCTATTACCTAAAACCTAGCTCCTTCCTATCTATGTTCAAAAAAATATTGATTGCCAATAGAGGCGAAATTGCTTTGCGCGTTATACGTACCTGCAAAGAAATGGGCATTAAAACAGTAGCTGTTTATTCTACAGCCGACCGAGATAGCCTTCATGTGCGTTTCGCCGATGAAGCTGTTTGTATCGGCCCGCCGGCAAGCTCGGCTTCCTACCTCAATATTCCAAATATTATGGCTGCGGTAGAAATTACCAATGCCGATGCAATACACCCTGGTTATGGCTTTTTGGCCGAAAATGCACGTTTTGCTGAGATTTGTGCTCAGTACAACGTTAAATTCATCGGTCCGACACCACAGCAGATCATGAAAATGGGTGATAAAATCACCGCCAAAGAAACTATGATCAAAGCCGGTGTACCGGTGGTTCCGGGTTCCGAGGGTCTGATTCGCGATGTAAAAGTTGCTAAAAAAACAGCACTCGAAATCGGTTACCCTGTCATGCTCAAAGCAACAGCAGGCGGCGGGGGTAAAGGTATGCGCGTTGTTTATACAGAAGAAGAACTTGAACCAGCTTTGGAAGCTGCTCAAAAAGAAGCTAAATCAGCTTTCGGCAATGATGGTATGTACATGGAAAAATTTGTGGAGGAACCCCGACACATTGAAATCCAAATTGCCGGCGATCAATATGGCACAGTCTGTCACCTTTCTGAACGCGAATGTTCCATTCAGCGCCGTCACCAAAAATTGGTTGAAGAATCTCCTTCTCCATTCCTGGATGAAGACCTGCGTAAACGTATGGGAGAAGCTGCAATTCTTGCCGGCAAATCCATAAACTACGAAGGTGTGGGTACAATTGAGTTCCTTGTCGATAAGCACAAGAACTTTTTTTTCATGGAAATGAATACCCGTATTCAGGTAGAACATACAGTAACTGAAGAAGTTGTTGATTATGACCTTATCCGTGAGCAGATCAAAATTGCAATGGGTGA
>JBIKQC010000233.1:0-7408 GCA_044349855.1 Saprospira sp. | reverse complement strand
TTCTCTATACAAAATAGAGCCGGACCTGAATGATATTTGTTATTTGATTTACACCTCAGGCACTACCGGACATCCCAAGGGTTGTGCAGTTACCCATGCAAATTTATGCAATCTGTTTTTGGGAACTTTAAAACTTTTTGATTTTAATCAAGAGGACAGATGGATTTTGGCCCACAGTTATGGCTTTGATTTTTCAACCTGGGAAATCTGGGGAGCATTGCTCAATGGAGCCTACATATATATTCCGGACAGAAGCGAAGTAAGAGACAGTTTTAGATTTTATGACATCTTAGTTCAGGAAAAAATTACCATTCTCAATCAGACGCCAAAATCATTTGACAACCTGATCCTGATAGGAGATTCCAAGCCAAAATTGACTCATTTGAGATATTTGATTTTCGGAGGAGACAAATTGAATTCTGAAAAAATCAATGCCTGGCAAAAAAACAATCAGCATGTTAAGGCGATTAACATGTATGGAATTACAGAAACAACAGTTCATGTCACTTTTAAGGAGGTAGTTGCAGATAACTTCAGCAACATCGGCAATCCGCTGCCCGGCTATGAAACATTTATTCTGAATAAATCGGGAAAACCGGCTCCAAATGGCTTTTTAGGTGAATTTTACGTCAGTGGCGCAGGAGTTTGCCGCGGCTATTACAATAATCCCGAATTGACAAAAGAAAAATTTCCCCTCCTCGAAAGCACTGCATATAAAACCGGCGATTTGGGTTGGCGAATGCAAAATGATTTTTACTATTTAGGCAGAAATGACCGACAGGTAAAAATAAGAGGGTATAGAATTGAGCTGGGAGAAATTGAATTCTTACTGCAAAAAAAATTTGAAGCTGCCCGATTTATAGTATTGTTCATCGACAACAGCATACTTGCGGCATTCCATACCCATAACAGAGAGATTGAACGAAGTTCCTGCATGGAAATACTCCCTGAATATGCCATCCCGGCCTCCTTTATCTTTTTG
This sequence comes from Saprospira sp., assembly GCA_044349855.1. Taxonomy (GTDB): domain Bacteria; phylum Bacteroidota; class Bacteroidia; order Chitinophagales; family Saprospiraceae; genus Saprospira. The sequence continues at coordinate 6,426 of JBIKQC010000233.1, read as the reverse complement.
GAATCTATTCCGCTGAACGTTAATGGCAAAATCGATGAAAAAGCATTAATTGCTATTTTCAGAAATAAAGGACAGGCACTGCCCGGAAACAGCGATTCCCTGCTTATTCCCTACCTTCATAAACTGTTAGGCAATAAAATCAATGCCCAAAAAAGTTTTATTGAAAATGGAGGAGACAGTATCAGCGCCATAAGATTGATCAATCAGGTTAAAAAAGATAGTTATCAGCTTACTGTTCAGGAGTTATTTTCAGCTAAAACCATAGCCGAGATCTCACTGAAAACTTCAACAAATGATCTCATCGCAGTTGATTGGAAAAAAAACAGTGAACTAGAAAAATTCAACAGTGCAGCCGAAATTGAAGCAATCGGTATTTTTCAACTGACAGAAACACAAAAGGGAATTCTATTTGACAGTTTGGCCGGTTCCGGAGAAAGTATCTACATAGAACAGCTGACTTATGTCCTCAGTAAAGAAATCAGTACAGAAAAACTGCTCTGGGCATATCAGAAGGTATTGAACAGTCTGCCGGCTTTAAGGCTTTGCCTGCAAAAATTCAATGGCGATTACATTTGGATATTACCGAAAAACACCGTTTTAGACATCAGGACAGTCAAGGAAAACATTTCTTTTGAAGAATTGCTCGAGTTGGACTTTAGCACTGAATTTAATTTCAGCAGCAGTCTGATCAGGTTGACTGTTTTTGAAAAAGAAAACGGAGAAAAACATCTTATCTGGACACAGCATCATTTATTGATGGATGGTTGGTCATTGGGTATCTTCAGCAAGCTGCTGTTTGACGCTTTGGAGGGAAAAGATATTCCCGAACAGAATGCTTACCTCAATTATCTGTATGGTCTAAATAAAAATAATTACGCAACTGCTGCTGATTATTGGAAGCAAAGACTGAAAGACCTGCCCGGAGAACCGCTTATCCCCTATCTTTCTGTAGGGAACAATCCGGCCGAATACGCAGAATTGAATATTAAAATACCTCATATTCCAGTCTGGAAGAGTTTGGCTGTTGCGGGAATCACACAACATACTTTTATTTTAACAGCCTGGCTTGGCTTTCTTTCAGCCTCTTTTAAAAGAAAAACAATCTGTCCGGGAAGGGTAAATTCCTTAAGAGAAGGTTTATTGGAAGAGGAGGTTGGAATGCTCATTCAAACGCTGCCATTCCCTATAGAAATACATCCTGAAGACAGTTTTATTGAATTATCGGAAAAAGTTAAACATCAAATCATTTCAGATAATGAGCATAAAGACTTTTCCGCAGATCAATTGGATGGCGTCAGTCTGGACTTGGATCATATTTTTGTTTTTGAAAATTATCCTATCGACAGTACTATTGAAACCAATACTTCGATCAGGATTGGGAAATTCAGAGAAAAAACTGCTGCCAAATGGACACTGATCTGTTATCCTAAAGATGAAGGCATTGAAATTAGAGCGCTTTTTAAAAGCAGATTCTACCATAAAGATTTTGCCGATGCCCTTTTAAAACGTTTTTCAGAATTTTTATGCCATATAAGCTGGACATCAGGCATTAACGAAATTTATCGGTCCTTATCATTGCAGCCTGTTTCCAAAAGTCAAACAAAGTCTTTGGCAGCATACGGAAACATTTTGGACTTGTTTAAAAAGGACGGAAGTAAGTTATTATTGGACGGAGAATTCAGCATCAGTTACACTGATTTTTGGAAAAAGGTTGAGCAATTCAGCACAGCGCTGAAACAGTTGGGGGTACAAAAAAATGAATCGCTTGGCGTAGATCTAACATCAACCTATCATTTTCTGTTGAGCATTCTTTCCATTTGGAAAATTGGGTGCGTACCTTGTTCTGTAGATATTAAATATCCTGCCCAAAGGAAGGAATTTATTTGGAAAAACGCCTCCTGCAGATTTATTATTACCGAGAAGGAACAGCAGCTGACAATTGATGAGCTCGAGCAGCACATTACTTTTCAACCTGAAAATGCATCATTCATCCTTCACACTTCGGGTTCAACCGGGCAGCCAAAGGGAGTGATTCAGACAGAGGATTGTCTGATTCATTTGGCAGATTGGACGGCACATTCATTGGGCCTCAATGAGCATGAAAGAATTTTGGCACTTTCCTCCTTTGGCTTTGATGCATCTTTTCACGAAATCATTTTATCATTAACTCTTGGCGCAACACTCATTGAAATGCCCTATGAATTTAGGCAGGACATACAGCAGATCAGGAAAAGCATGCAGGATAACAAGGTCACTATAGCCTGGATTCCCGCAAGACTCCTAAATTCAATATTGGATATAGACCCTGACTATTTTAATGACTGTCATACATTGAAACAGGTTGTGACCACAGGGGAGGCCCTGATAATAGGCGATGCGCTAAAAAGTTGGGTGGAGAAAAAAAATATCAGATTATTTAATTTTTACGGTCCGACAGAAACACATGTTGTCACCTGCAATGCCGTTGATAAAACCAATGTTTCAAAAATCCCCGATATTGGATTTGCCATAAATAATGCCTCTGCCGGTTTATTTGATGCGCAGGGAAATAAGGTGCCGGAGGGATTTCCGGGAGAAATATGGATTTCCGGCCCCTATTTGGCCGATTCCTACTTAAATGATAAAGAGCTGACTGAACTTAAATTTACCCAAAAGGATGGTTTAAGATGGTATAAAACAGGTGATTTTGGCTGGTTTAGAAAAGACGGAAGATTGGAATATCTGGGAAGGATTGACGATCAGATAAAAATCAGAGGTTATAGGGTAGAACCTTTCGAAGTAGAATCTCTGATGCATATTGTAGAGGGTATTGAACAGGTCGCTATTGCCGTTGATAAAACAGCTGAACTGAAACTGGCAGCGTTTTGGACAGGTAAGCAGATGTCAGACAGCCAATTCAGGAAGGGCTGCGCCAAGGTATTACCGGAATATATGATTCCTGAAGTACAGATATATTTGGATGCTTTGCCAAGAAATATCAATGGAAAGATAGACAGAAAATTTTTATTGGAGACATATCTCAACAAGGGGTCGAATGAAGTGGAATCAATGCCAAAAACCAAAGCATTTGAGTGCTGGGAGGCCGTATTGGGACATACAAATTTTAACCGCAGCACACATTTTCAGTCAGTTGGAGGAAATTCCATAAAATTAATGAAGATGCAGGCCTGGCTTGAAAAAAAATTACATATTTCAACGTCAATCAGAGAGCTTCTGGAACATCAGACATTAACTGCTCTGGAGGAACTCATAGCCGAAAAAGAAAGTGAAATGCCTGTCGGAATAACCGATTCTTTTCCGCTCAATCCATTACAATTGGATATACTGATTACAGAAAAGGGTAATTTTACTGATACAGAATCTCCTTTTTTACTTTCCTTTTCCTGTAAATGGCCGTTGCAGTTTGACTTAAACAAACTTAGCGCCGCTACAGAACGGGTATTCCAAATTTATCCTCATTTGGGATATGCTGTCAGTCCGGAGGCCGATATAAAAAATAGTAAATGGGTAAAAAATAATAATTTCAAAGCATTTATTCAATCAGCGCTGCAGCCTGAAAGTCTTGAAAAGGGAGAGCCGCTGCTAAGAATATATCTGATTGAGCAAAATTTAAAGGTAGAATGGCATCACATTCTTTTGGATGCTGTCGGCATTGAAATGGTAATGCAGCAGTTTTATAAGGCTATGCTTGATAAACAGCAACCTGCTCTGACTAACTATAAAGGATTTTTTGAACAGGCTTTGTTGCAGAATATTGCCAAAACGGAAAGCTCCGGAAAATTGGCAAAAATATACAGTTGGCAACTTTCTGCTGATGAAAAGAAAAGACTGGAGTCAATTTCAGAAAATCTGAAAGTCAGCATGCTGGATTTATTACTGATATTATCCCACTCCCTTTTTGGAGATAATGATCTCATAGCATTTACTGATAACAGTCTGCAAATAGGCATTCCCGGTATGTTTACTTTTTTGAACAATTCAAAACTTTTAATGATCCCGGATGATAAAACCTTTGATGATCAAAAAATCTTGAGTAAGCATATTGATACAATACAAAAAGCATCGATGGTGATCAATTTAATGTATGCCCCCGAGTTGCCGATTTCAACTGTACAGTTACAATCAGAACTGCAGAAGTTTTGTAAATATCCATACGAACTGCAGGTTTCAGTGAATCCGGAAAATATTGAAATTCAGCTTTGGACTGAGGAAAACAATCCCCTGGCTGAGGAAAAATCAATTTTACTGGATAAACAAATCGGAATATTGCTGAAAGAGGGATTATTGTCAGCTCTTTTCAGAGATTTTAATAAAATTGAGCAAATTCATTTTGAAGATTTTGATTTTTGATGAAAGAAAAACTACGGCATATAGTTCAGCAATTGGCTTTGAAGGGATTTCGAAGGGCAGGCGGACCTGAATGGGGCTCTGCTATGGCACTGATGGAAAATCTCATCAGGGAACATTATCCGACACCCAAAATTCAAAGTTGGAAAGATGAAAAGGGCATTGAATACAGAAACTATTCCATGCTCTTCAAGGGCGAATCTTCAAAAAAAATAATCATAGCTGCACATTATGACAGTTTTGAAGAAACGCCAGGTGCAGATGACAATGCTTCTGCAATAGCTGTTTTGCTATGTCTTTCAGAACTGCTTTGTGCCGAAACGCAGTTGCCCTGTGATATTGAATTGGTCTGTTATGCCTGTGAAGAACCTCCTTTCTTTGGAACAGAAGAAATGGGGAGCTTTCATCATGCCCGACATTGTACTGAAGATAATACTGCATTTATGATCTGCCTTGAGATGGTAGGATATTTTTCTGAGCAGCCTGACAGTCAGGAATATCCGCTATCTTTTTTAAAATATCTTTATGGACGCCGGGGCAATTACCTGATGCTTGTTTCCAATTATTCCTCTCAAAAAGCACTAAAACAGATTTGGAAATCGGTAAAAAATAATCCCGCACTTAATTACAAAAGATTTATCTCCCCTTTTAATTCTTTCGGAATGGATTGGTCCGATCATCGGAATTATTGGGCAAAAGGGATTCCTGCAGTTATGATTACAGATACCTCTTTATTCAGGAATAAAAACTACCATCAATTAACAGATACTGCAAATACTTTGGATTATGGCAGAATGGCTTTATTAGTACAGGACCTCTATTGCATTTCAACAAAGAAAAAATTAAAATAACATGAAAAATTACAGAGAAATTGTGGGCCTCTCAGCTCTGGAAGATGCTTATGGAAATAATATTGCCGATACATTTTACGGAAATGGAGGAGGATATGATATTATTGAAAGGGAAGACGGTCATTTTACACTCAATGGAGACAGTGATGCCTATACCGAAACATTTGAAAGCTGGTCACGAATTCAGAAAGAGGCCAGTCGGCATATCAGCGGAAAAGTTTTGGACATCGGTTGCGGAGGCGGCAAGCACGCTGTCCATTTCCAAAATGCTGGTCTTGATATAACCGGAATGGATAACTCTCCCCTCGCTTTGAAAGTCTGTCAGGACAGAGGTCTGAAAAATACTTTACTCTGCGATGTACTGCACCTGAATGCCTGCATAACAGATAATCTGGATACGGTTTTTATGTGGGGTAATAATTTCGGATTACTGCAAAACCAAACACTTGCCAGACGCTTTTTTAGAAATTGTCTCGAAATGTGCAAAACCAGTGCTAAAATTCTGATTGAAACATTGGATCCGAACGGAAAAGCATTTTTCATGGAGGATGATAAAAAATACATTGAGGAAAACAGACTTAACGGTCGCTTGGGCGGTCAAATCCGTGTGAGGGTAAGATACAGACAGTTCGTGACGCCTTGGAAAGATTATCTCTTTGTCTCCAAAGAGGAACTTCTGGAAATCTTGGAAGGAACCGGATGGACAGTCACTGAATATTTTGACGACAACGAAATTGACCAGTATATTGCGGTTCTGAGCAGAGTATAATTAAACTTCAAGTCTAAAATTGTATCTTATGATTTTTAAATTCGGAGAAAATATAAGAAGCCTTTTCAGAAACTTAAAATGGGTAGACCGGCTGGTTTCGTCTTTAGAAAAAAAAGAATTCAATAGAATCGTCAATGCTGAAAAAAAAAGATTCAGTGCTGACAGTACTTTTGTGGAAAACAATCAGGATAAAATAGACGAATTGAGAAATAATGGGGTTATTTTTCTTCCCTCCTACTTCAATTTCGAACCCGGAGAAATTGAAGATTTCAGAAATATGATGCACTCAGAGGGAAAAGAATTTGATTCTGTTCAGACTTTTTACCCCGATCTGATTCCATTATCATTAAAGAAACTGTGTGAGGATAAATATATTGAAAATATCATCGACCACAGCAGAGGTTATAAATCCCCCAAAAAAGTCTTGAGACTTTATCATTCCTCACATATTGCCGAGGA
>JBIKQC010000232.1:0-7440 GCA_044349855.1 Saprospira sp. | reverse complement strand
CAGTTTTAACAGGTCACCCCTACGGGGCTTAAAAATTTTGTTTACATCTTAATACCTAAGAACAGGTCGCTCCTCTGGAGCGAAAAATGGCTCCGTAGGAGTCAAATGTTCTTAGCTATAATTAATAAGATGAAGAAAAGCCCCGTTGGGGTGACCTTTTTTATTGTTTAACAAGGTTTTGTGAATATATTAGTTTTATAAAATCCAACCCTTGATTCACATTATAAACTTTAAAAATCCTATGATCACTGCAAATATAATCAGTCTGAATGATTAGTAGAATTATGAAGCCAATTTTCAAAGTTATTTTAACTAATCCTGATAAAGGAAGCAGAAAATAGACTTATTCTATTTTTTATACTTTGTGAACACAATATTTACAAATATCTCTTTTGTCAAGACCACTTCAGCTAAATTTTATAAGGAATCTGCTGGATATCAAATTTGTCAATAAAACAGAATAGAAAAGTTTTCAATATATGAAATTTACTTTAGAAAAACAGGATACGCATAGTTCGGCAAGAGCCGGTTTGCTGGAAACAGCCCACGGATCGATTCCGACGCCTATTTTTATGCCGGTAGGCACAGTTGGAACGGTGAAAGCCGTGCATCAGCATGAACTGATTTCCGAAATTGAGGCTAAAATTATTTTGGGCAATACTTACCACTTATATCTGAGGCCTGGAACTCAAACATTAGAGAAGGCTGGCGGACTGCACCGCTTCATGGGCTGGCCGGGACCTATTCTGACCGACAGCGGAGGGTTTCAGGTTTTTTCTTTGGCGCATCGTCGAAAAATTACCGAAGAGGGAGCTATGTTTGCTTCACATATTGACGGAGGTAAACATCTTTTTACCCCTGAAAAAGTTATGGATATTCAGCGGAGCATAGGTGCAGATATTATAATGGCTTTTGATGAATGTACGCCTTATCCCTGCGATTATAATTATGCCAAAAAATCGATGGAGCTTACACATCGTTGGTTGGCCCGCTGCTATACCCGTTTCAAGGAGACAGAACCCAAATATGGTTATGAACAGGCACTTTTTCCAATAGTACAGGGATCTACCTACAAGGATCTTCGGGTAAAATCAGCCGAAACTGTTGCTCAATTCGGCGATGTAGGCATCGCTATCGGTGGTCTTTCTGTTGGAGAACCTGCTGAAGAAATGTATGAAATGACCGAATTGGTCTGTGGGGTATTGCCTAAAGATAAGCCCAGATACCTCATGGGTGTTGGCACTCCGGCAAATATTCTGGAGGCTATTGCTTTGGGAATTGATATGTTCGACTGCGTTATGCCAACCCGAAATGCCCGCCACGGATTACTTTTTACAAAAGAGGGAAAGATAAATATCAAAAACCTGAAATGGAAGGATGACTTTTCACCAATTGATGCGGAAGCAACAAATCACAGTTCCCGTTTTCATACAAAGGCTTATCTTAGACATCTTTTTGTTGCGAATGAAATCTTAGGGATGCAGTTAGCCACTTTGCATAACCTCAGTTTTTACCTCTGGCTGGTTACAGAAGCAAGACAGCACATTCTTAAAGGAACTTTCCATGAATGGAAAACTGAGATGGTGACAAAATTGGATAGAAGACTTTGATAAATAAGCTAATACAGGTTCATTGCAACAGATTATTAATTGGAAGTATCTCAAAATATACGTTCAAAAGCTCTAATGGCTTTGAATTTAGGTTTTTCTATATAAACTGTACCTACCTATTATTCACCGGATTAAATTTTACCTGAAATCCAATAGAAGTATACGGAAAAACTATGGGTCTTGCCAATGCATGTCTTGGCGTCAACGGCCAAACTAGGCCTGTTTGAAAAACTAATCTGAGGTTTTTCAAACCCTTTTTTATTGTTAAAACAGGTTCTAAATAGCCAATTGGTGAAAAGGATTTTAACTGCATTTTTGGATTGTAATAATCTGTGAAATCATAATGGTAAAGCATAGAGCCTTTCATACTGATAGCAAAATCCAAATAATGGCTGTTGAAACCCAAGCTTGGCTGCAGATATATTTTGTGATATTTTGAAGATACATGAAATCTAAGCTGCATTGGAATCGTTTCTATCAGAAAACGATAATCAATATCTCCGGGACCATAGCCGCAAGCAAGATCCAATTTTACTTTTTTTGCTTTATCAAGCCAACGATAATAGCCTAGGGCAAATTCCATACTACGGTATAGACTGATACTGTCTTCTTTTGTTTTTTTGAACAAAATTTGACCGTTTGCGCTCAAATACACATGATTAGTAATAGCTCCGGATAAATGAAGTTCCCCACCGCTATATCCGTAAGCGCCGGATATCTGAATGTCCCCGGCCTTATCATGAAGCGGAACATTAAGCATAGTAGGCTTGTAAAATGAATTGCAGGCACTGAATGTCAGACATATTATACACATTGGTATAGTCCAAAATCTCTTTTTGAATTCTAAAATATAAATTTCAATATTGATTGGCATCTTTTTCAAAATGATGTATTTATTTTGTTAAAATTCTACTGTATTTATCTCTGTTATTTAAAGTCTCAAGGGCAATTTGAATCTCAGGATCAAATAATACTGAATTTTTGAGGGCACCCTTTTTCATGTGTATCTGTTCAGCAATTTCGTGCTGCAGTTCAAAAAGAATTTCTTTTTTGTACTTGCTCAATTTTTCAATTTTTTCTTTTTTTATAACATTTTTTACATCTTCCAATAAAGGATTTATGTTTTCGGAAATACCCTCTGCTTTAGCTTTTTTTTCAAAATTATTTATTGATAATTCTGTAGAAGTGAGCTGATTAAAGTTTTTTCTATCCAAAAAACTCAAAAATTCTTTAAAAATTGATTCTTCTAATTTAAAACTTTCTGGCGATGCAACCTTGTTATTTTGAATATAATCAACTGCAAATTCAAAGAATAAACGATTAGAATTTAAAGAATTGATTAGAATTTTCAATTCATCAGTACCTGTTGCAATATCCGGTAGAATTCCTCCGCCGTCAAGTACAATTCTACCTGCTTGTGTTTTGAATTTTTCACGAAGCGAATCGGCGATCATAAGCGGTTTCCCATCCTTGTATTGCGTTGCCTGAATACAACGTCCGCTGGGTATGTAATAACGTGCTGTAGTGATTTTTAATTTAGCTCCGAAAGGCAGATCTTTAGTAGTCTGAACTAAGCCTTTTCCAAAAGATTTCTGTCCTATAATTACTCCTCGATCCAAATCCTGAATCGCACCGGCAACAATTTCTGAGGCGGATGCGGATTGCTCATCTATGAGAATAACCAAAGGCAATTCTGCATCGGCAGTTTGATTTAGTGTTCGATAAATCTGCTGTTTTTCTTTGTCTTTGCCTTTTATAGAAACAACCTGAACACCTTTAGGCACAAAAACATTTGTTACATTTACTGCTTCGTTCAGCAATCCGCCGGTGTTTCCTCTCAAATCGAGGATTACAGCCTTCAGATTTTTTTGTCGCTTCATTTCCAACAAAGCCTTATTAACATTTTTACCGGCATTTTCTGAAAAAGTAGTCAGTGCAATATAGGCTACATCGCCCGGAAGGATATCATAAAAAGGTGTATTGTTAACAAAAACTTCTTCACGGGTTATTTCAACAAAATTATTGCCCTTTCCGGGACGCTGATATTCAACCTTAACCTTAGAACCCGGACTGCCTCTTAGAATAGAACTGACATCTTGTACTGACAATGATTTCAAAGATTTACCGTCGGCTGAAATCAACTTGTCTCCAGCTCTTAAACCGGCTTTGAAGGCAGGAGCATTCTCGTAAACTTCTGTTATGACAGCATAACCCTCCACCGTAATAACTGCGGCGCCCATACCGGCATAATGTCCGGAAATGCTTGATTGGAATTGATCCAATTCATTTGCGGGAATATATACTGTGTACGGGTCCATGTATTGAAGCATCGAATTGAGACCGCTTTCCATCATTTTTTCAGGATCAATCTCATCTACATAGTTGACATTAACATCCCGGAAAATATTTGAGAATATTTCAAGATTCTTTACTATTTCGAAATCATTGGTGAGGGTTGTGGCCAAGCCAAGACCGCCTGCAAAGAGCAGGGTACCAAAGACCAATTTCTTTTTTCTGAACATATTATGAGTTTTTACTTTAGTCCGATTGGTTTTATTTTTGAGTTTCCAACATTTTTTTGAATTTATCAGGATCAGTAAATAGTTTCAACGCCTCCTGTACATCCTTATCCCTTTTTAATCTAAGTTGAATTTTACCTTTTTCAAAATAGTATCTTGAAACTATTTCTTCTTCGATGGCTTCTTTGATAAGTTGTTTGTTTTTAGCAAGATCCGTCTTTTTGGCATCCTGTATATTTGCCGCAATCTTATCCAATGATGTTTTCAGCAGTTCATAATTACCTTCCTGATTTGTTTTGGAAACAATTGATTCCAATTCAGTTTCAGCTTCGGTAGGATATTTATACTTTCCTTTTTCCAAAAACCTTAAAAAATCGTTGTATTCTGCCTCGCTGAGGCTGAATTTTTCAGCAGCAACTAGCGTATCGTATTTCAATCTGTAACTGTTGGCAAATTCAAATATTATTTTGTTGTTTATTAAACTCTTAAGAACAGCAGAATTATTATTAAGCACTACATAATGATCCGGGCCCAAACCACCTCCATCATTCACTTTTCGGCCATTTCTTGTAAAATAGAAATTTTGAGCTGTATCGCTAATAATAACACCTTTTCCGTCTTTATATTCCAATGCCTGTATACAGCGGCCACTTGGTATATAATAACGGGCAGTAGTCAATTTTACTTTTGAATTATATCCAATGTCATAAATGTTCTGAACCAATCCTTTACCGAAAGAACGGCGACCCACTAGTATGCCACGATCTAGATCCTGAATAGCACCGGCCACTATTTCAGAAGCAGAGGCAGATCGCTCATTGATAAGTACAATAAGTGGAATCTTAGTGTCAATAGCGCTATTTATTGTAGGAAAGGGGCGATCCCAGTCAGCAACTTTATTTTTTGTGTATACAATAGATTCTCCTTTGTCAATAAATACATTGCAAAGGTTGACTGCTTCTATCAGTAGACCGCCACCATTATCTCGCAAATCAAGAATAACCTGTTTAGGTTTGTGTTCCTTTTGTAATTCTTTCAATGCTTCAGCAACATTTTCTCCGGCGCGTTCTGTAAATGTTGTCAATACGATATAAGCAGTATTTTCATCGAGCATAGAATAGAAAGGCACATTTTTACGCTCAATTTTCCCCCTTGTAAGTTTTAATTCTTTCTCTGGTTTTTCATCCTGACTTTTCAGCTTTATAGACACTTGAGTACCTTCTTTACCATGTAGCGATTGTTCAATATCCTCTACAGCTTTACCTTTTACTTTTGATCCCTCCACTGAAATTAATTCATCTCCGATAAAAACACCTGCGGCGCTTGCTGCAGATTCTTCGAAAATATCTGTAATAATAATTTTGCCATTGTGTTCCTGAATTTCAAAACCCACTCCGTCCCAAAATCCTTTGTAATTTATACGGGCCCTTTCCATCTGCGATTCGGAAATGTAATTGGTATAGGGGTCAATACTTCCAAGCATGGAATCTATAGCAATACGCATGAGCAGATTAGGGTCTGTAGGATCAACATATTCGTAATTTGCTATTTTAAAGGCTTCCGCAAAGATTTCCATGCTTTGAGCCAGCTTCAAATAGCGGTTGCCATCTGTAGCCATCCAAACTCCCGCCATTAAAAAAAGTCCCAGAATGATAGCCTTGGCTCTATATTTTTTTAACATAATTTGTAGGTTTAAATATTGTACGGAGTATAGGTACTGAGTAGAATCGAATATCCAATGTCCTTGCTTTACCGATTGTTAAAATGAGTTGAACGAAAATTAAAATGGTTAAACAAAATGTCACCCCTACAGGGTTCTTTTCCTTCGCAGCTTTCGCTGCTACAAAAATATCGCTCCTCTGGAGCTGTTCCTGAACTAATTTGTGTTTTGTAAAAACATTATATTGATGTAAATAGTAAATAATGCGAATCAAGGGTTAAAAAAGGTCTTTTTTTTACATCAACGGATTAGGAATATTTGCCATAATAATTTGGCAATATGGTATTTATACAAACAATGCGCAGTTTTAACAGGTCAGCCCTACGGGGCTTAAAAATTTTGTTTACATCTTAATACTAAGAACAGGTCGCTCTTCTGTAGCGAAAAATGGCTCCGTAGGAGTCAAATGTTCTTAGCTATAATTGAATAAGATGAAATAAAAGCCCCGTAGGGGTGACCTGTTTGATTGTTTAACAAGGTTTTGTGAATATATTAGTTTTTTAAAATCCAACCCTTGATTCACATAAATAACAAAAATCTGTCTGTCAATTCAAAGATAACATAACACTTTGAAATTCGTACCAAGTACCCTCTACTCTCTACCCTCTACCATTCCTAATCCGTTCTTCTTTCTCCGGAAACTTCATCGCCTGCAGATCCGGGTTCCTCAACATATAATTTATCAACGGCTCTTTTTGCATCTTCCATGGAACATTTTTTTCTGTTTTTATATTCCAAAATCAGCATATTTTTGAATTTATCTGATGGTTTTAAAAACCAACGGTCTAGATGAACAATTGCATTTCTCATTTCAGGCTCTGTCGTCTGTACAAATTTTTCAAAAGCCTTTATTCTGTCAAATGCACAAAGTTTGTCAGTATCCTGTATCACCTTTAGTGCCATCTCTCTATTGTCAGCATTCAATAATTCAAAAATCCTGAAACGCCATTGAAATGAATTGTTCACGGAAAACCAATAAAGCAGCTCATTTTGCAGTTCAGCACTATGACTTTCTGCTATTATTATAGCTTCAATATTATCTGTTTCAATATCAGATCCGGCCAGTCTGAGCCAATTTTTTTTATTGAGAGCGCTTGTTTCGGTTTTTATATGAATTTTATGATCATATAACTCTTCCAGATTCGCCACTTCTAAATGAACTTCTTTCTGATAAAAAATTCTGGTGGTCTGCTCAAATGATTGTGTATAATCTGAAACAAAAAAGCGCTGAATAGGTGCTATTGTACCGTCGTTAAACAAATCCCTTTCTGAAAGCAGTTCCCTAACTCTTTCGGTCACGGAATCGACAGAATCAAAAACAGCGACGCGGCCATTGTAAAAAGCCTCAATTTCGGGCTTTATGAGCGGATAATGCGTACAAGCCAGCAAAAGGGCTTCAATGTTTTCAAAATCGGGATAAGTAAGGTATTTATGTAAAACAGCGTGACTGATATCATTGTTGAAAAAACCTTCTTCAATCATTGTTACCAAAATACTGGCCGCCAATGAGGCGACCTCAGTGCTTGGTTTCAACTCATGCAGTTTTCGGCTGTAAACATTGGAGCTAACAGTAGCTTTAGTCGCCATCACG
>JBIKQC010000231.1:0-7451 GCA_044349855.1 Saprospira sp. | reverse complement strand
CAATTTCCATAAAATGATTCATACCGATTCCCCAGAAAAAGGAGAGCCTTGGTGCAAAATCATCAATATTCAATCCGGTTTTAATACCCGCTTCCAAATATTCCATGCCATCTGCCAGCGTATAAGCTAATTCCAAATCTGAGGGCGCACCTGCTTCGTGCATGTGATAACCGCTGATGGAAATAGAATTGAACTTGGGCATATTCTGTGAAGAATATTCAAATATATCGGATATGATACGCATGGAAGGCGTCGGCGGATAAATATAGGTATTGCGAACCATAAATTCTTTCAGAATATCATTCTGAATAGTCCCACTGAGCTGGGATTTATCAACACCCTGTTCCTCTGCAGCAACAATGTAAAAAGCCATAACGGGCAATACGGCACCGTTCATAGTCATTGAAACAGACATTTCATTCAGGGGAATCTGATCGAAAAGTATTTTCATATCTTCTACACTGTCAATGGCCACTCCGGCTTTTCCGACATCGCCCGTAACCCGCTCATGATCTGAGTCGTAGCCGCGGTGGGTGGCCAGGTCGAAGGCAACAGAAAGCCCTTTTTGTCCCCCGGCCAAATTGCGACGGTAAAAGGCATTGCTCTCTTCAGCAGTTGAAAATCCGGCGTACTGACGGATGGTCCAAGGCTGCAGCGGGTACATTCCCGGATAGGGTCCACTTATAAACGGTGCCTTGCCGGCGCCAAAACGGTGATGAATATTATCATTGATATCATCGGCAGTATAGCTGTTTTTCAGTCTTAGCTGCTCAGATGTTTCCCAGGCAGTTACTTCGGGAATACTATTGTTCTCGCCGTATTTGGATGGGCTATTAAGGTCTATTTTAGAGAAATTAGGCATTATAGATTGTGAATTTGTTGCTTTTAAGATGCCAAAACGGTTATGCAGGGTTAATTTTTTTTTGTCTACTTAGTTGTAGTCAAAAGTAGAAATTTAAGCTGATATAGGCAATTTATTTTTTAACTAAACCCAGGACATAAATCTCAGATTTTAATACGATTTAAAAAGGCCCGAGTAAAAATTATTATTACTGTTTTCTAAGGTAGTTTTTCGAATTTAACAAATAGGAAATAATAATACAGGAAACAAACATAAAAATCATTTATTAAAACCAATTTAATTCTTTTACCTTTGCTAATCAGATTTAGTCTAAATAATGAAGTGTAAATTTTAATATGAATCAGGTAGTTGACAACAATTTTATTTGTCTTGCAGAGTCAAAAAGCGGTTACTTGTATACTATTCAGGAAATCACTGATAAGGCTCTTTCCCTAAAACTCATGGAAATGGGCTGCATGAAAGGTATGCAGATTCTGAAACAAAGTTCAGCGCCTTTTTTTGGCCCCTTGTTAATAAAGATATTACCAAATGGGAATCTTATGGCATTGAGGTTTGAAGATGCCAAAAAGATCTTTGTCAATGAGGTATCGTAAAATCTGTCAAGCATAATACATCTTAATAACGTTCCGGTAGTGGAAGTTCAACATAAATTAAAACAAATTGCTCTTCTGGGTAATCCTAATGTGGGAAAATCTTCACTGTTTAATGCCCTTACCGGATTAAATCAGAAGGTAGGGAATTTCCCCGGAGTTACTGTTGATAAAAAAATAGGTATATGCCAACTTTCAGAACAGCATAAGATAGAATTGACCGATCTACCGGGAATTTACAGCCTTTTTGCAAAATCGCCCGATGAAAGGGTAGTCTTGGAAATATTGCTAAATAAATCTGAAGAACAGCATCCAGAATTGTTATTGTTAGTGTTGGACGCTGTCAATATTGAGCGCAGCCTAATGCTGTATACACAGGCATGTGATTTGGGTTACGAGGTTTTGCCCTTGCTTAGTATGTCCGATGTTGCAGAGGCGCAAGGAATAAGTATTGATATCAAAATACTGGAAACAGCGCTTCAGCGACCTGTTTTTAGAGTGAACGCCAGAAATAATGAGGGAATAAAAGAATTGAAAGCTGCTTTGGGTAATTTTATTCCAAAAGGGAAAAAATATACTTCAGATTTTGAAGAAAAGCTGCTGCAGACACAATCTGAATATCTTCAATTTTTAAGTCCCAAACAAAAAAATATATACAGTAAAACTTTGGCCGATTCGGGCAAAGATGTAACTGACCTTCAACTCGAAGATACCTTCGCCCGAATGAACCAAGTTCATGAACTGCTTGCTGAGGTTTTGGAGATTACAAAAAAATCAAAAAGCAATTTTACCGATAAAGTAGATAAACTGATAGCGCATCCTGTTGCCGGCTATTTTATCTATTTCGGTATATTATTACTGATTTTTCAGATCATATTTTCAGTAGCAGAATATCCGATGAACTGGATAGACGGTGGTATCTCGGCACTGAACGCTTGGTTGAAAGGAGTATTGCCGGCTTCTGCCCTGACCGATTTGCTGACGGAAGGCTTAGTTGCCGGAATTGGAGGTGTACTGATCTTTATACCGCAGATTGCCTTATTGTTTGGCATCATAGCTATTTTGGAAGAAAGCGGATATATGTCAAGGGTTGTTTATCTGATGGATCGTCCCATGCGGATGTTCGGACTAAACGGAAAAAGTGTAGTACCACTCATCTCAGGTGCAGCATGTGCTGTCCCTGCTATCATGTCGGCCCGCGGTATCGATGCCTGGAAAGAACGGCTAATTACAATTTTTGTTACGCCTTTTATCAGCTGTGCTGCCCGCCTGCCGGTTTATGTTATTATAATAGCTTTGGTTATTCCTGAAGGGGCCTTTTTGGGTTTCAGTTATAAGGGGTTGACGCTGTTGGGGCTTTATATTTTAGGCATTTTTGGGGCTCTGCTCACTGCCATGGCCATGTCGAAAATTCTTAAAACTAAGGAAAGGGCACTGTTTGTAATAGATCTGCCTTCTTATAAAACTCCGCGTTGGAAAAATGTAGGAACTACCATTTATCAAAAAACAAAAACCTTTGTCCTTGAAGCCGGAAAAATAATTTTGGCAATATCTGTCATTCTTTGGGCTCTGGCATCTTACGGAGCGCCCAATTCCATGAAAAATGCTGCACTGAAGGCCGCTGAAATAGTGAAGGAAAATCCGGAACTGAATTTGGAAGAAGTAACAGCCGCACAAAAGTTAGAAGCAAGTTTTATCGGACAATTCGGACAGTTTATAGAACCGGTTATACATCCTTTGGGCTATGATTGGAAAATCGGAATTGCCTTGATCACTTCTTTTGCTGCCCGCGAGGTATTTGTGGGTACACTCGGTACTATCTACAGTGTAGGAGAAGAGAATTTTGAAGAGCGCCTGGTGGATCGGATGCGCAAAGAAACCTTTGCAGACAGCGGAAAACCTGTTTACACTTTTGCGTCGGGACTCTCTTTGTTAGTTTTTTATGTATTTGCTATGCAGTGCATGAGTACTGTTGCTGTCGTCTACCGGGAGACCGGAGGCTGGAAATGGCCCCTGATTCAATTATTTTATATGAGCGGTTTGGCCTATTTGCTGGCACTGCTCACTTTTTTTCTTTTAAATTGATAAAAGCAAATGGATCAGCTCCTGGTTTTTCTTATTTTTCTCTTCGCAGTCGGATATCTTATTCAGCATTTCCGAACTCAGTTTTCTCCAAAACGCAGTTGTGGTGGGGGATGCAAAGGCTGTTCGTTTAAGGAAGAGAGAAAGATTAAAAGACTTTTAGATTAAGAGATTAGAGGTCTTTGATTTATCAAGGGTTTTTAAGGCATAACATCTCCAAAAATTTGAGAGACAAGACTTTGTCAAACCCCTCAAGACTTTTCGCCAAACATTCAATGCATCACTTATAAGTTTGATCCCCGGCAAAGTCTTCTAACGCTGTTTTATTGAATAATGTAAAATTAGGCCTAAAATTATCAAGATCTAAACTCAATTTTATAAAAGGTGGAAAATAAACATAATACTTTTGTCTATTAGTCCGGGATATTTATAAAATCAGCTAAAATAAAGAACCGTTTTTCTCTCTCGGGCTCATACCCAAATGTTCATAAGCTTTGTAGGTAGCTTCGCGGCCTCTGGGGGTGCGTTTTATATAGCCCTGCTGTATAAGATAGGGTTCATGCACATCCTCTATAGTTCCTGCGTCTTCGCCTACAGCAGTGGCAATAGTTGTCAGTCCTACAGGTCCGCCGCTGAAATTCTCTATAATTGTTTTTAGGATTTTATTGTCCATTTCATCCAGTCCTTCATTGTCCACATTCAGGGCATCCAAGCCAAATTTGGCTATTTTGACATCGATAGTGCCATCGCCTTTTATCTGTGCAAAATCGCGAACACGACGGAGTAAGGCATTTGCAATACGTGGAGTACCCCTGCTTCTGCGGGCAATTTCATCGGCACCTTCAGGAGTGATCGGCACGTTCAAAATTTCGGCAGAACGTTTCAGAATTCGGATCAGAGTTGCCTTATCGTAATAATCCAAGAGACAGTCGATGCCGAAACGGGCCCGCATCGGTGCTGTGAGCATCCCTTTTCGGGTAGTTGCTCCGACCAGGGTAAAGGGATTGAGTGCAATCTGTATCGTGCGGGCATTTGGCCCTGTATCAATCATGATGTCGATGCGGTAATCCTCCATTGCTGAGTAGAGGTATTCCTCCACAACGGTGTTCAGTCGGTGAATCTCATCAATAAAAAGAACATCCCCCTTCCCAAGATTAGTGAGCAGTCCGGCCAAATCGCCGGCTTTTTCCAGTACAGGTCCGGAGGTAATTTTGATATTGGACCCCAATTCATTGGCAATGATTAGGGAAAGTGTTGTTTTTCCAAGACCGGGAGGGCCATGCAGCAAAACATGATCCAAGGCTTCACCTCGGCCTTTTGCTGCCTGTATGAAGATCTTCAGATTATCTACAATCTTGCCCTGTCCGGTAAAATCTTCAAGGAGTTGCGGACGCAATGCCCTTTCGATCTGCTTATCGGATTCGGTAAGATTATCTTTATTTGGATTCAGGTTATCGTTCTGCATATTGCTGTTTTAGCAACAAATAAGTGTATTTTGTGTGTATTTGATTCTAAATTGTTTCAAAATTACAAAAAAAACGACAATAAAAATTATTTGTTTTATTAAAATTAAGCATTTTGCAGTTATTCTTCTTTATAAAAACCAGTTCCAGGGTCTGAATTCGTTCATAATAACTGCGATCAGAACGACTACCAAAAGTCGCTGTGCCCAAACTGCGGCCTTTGCATTTGTCGTGGCAAAGCGTCCGCCAAAGAAACCACCGGTCCATTCGGCTGCGGCCATGATAATTGCCAAATCCCAGTGTATCAGTCCGTGCCAGGCAAAAATGCCTATTGCAAGGGGGGTATAAAGTGCAATACATACTGTGCGTAACGCACCGGCGTCGATGATATTGTATCTTGCGCCAAGCACCGTAACAAATAGAAAAAACACACCGATACCCATCTGAACAAATCCTCCGTAAAACCCTAAAAGTAGATATAAAGGTATTATAATAAAAACGGGCAGTCTTTTTTGTTCATCGGTCTTTCGCAGCCAGCTTTTTGTATCATAAAGTGTGAGAAAAAGCATTAGGATAAACATGTATTTAAAAACTTCCTTAAAGGTTTTATTGTCAATCCATAACGCAGTGAAAATACCAAAAACGGCTCCTGCTGTCATACAGATAATCACAAGCCGGTCGCGGGTCAGATTGATATGTCCTTTTTTGATAAAAGAAGGCAGCGCTCCTAATGTTGCAGAAAAAACACCAACCCGGATTGTGGCATTCGCTTCTTTTGCCGGAAGTCCGATTAGCTGCATCAGTACGGCCAGTGTAATGGAAGAACCGTTTCCTGCCAGCGTGTTGATGATGCCCGCCGACAGACTTGCTGCTGCCGCTATGAGGTAGTAATAAAAGGGCATATATTTTAAATTAGTAATGCGGTTTGGCTTTAGCCAAACCGCATTTGGAATTTTATGACCGTGAAGAAGGCAGGTTTATTTAATGTTTTGACAAAGCTCTACCAACACACCGTTTGTCCCTTTCGGATGCAGGAAGCAGATCAGTTTATTATCGGCGCCTCTTTTTGGTTCGGGATTTAGAATCTGGAAACCTTCAGCTTCCAAGCGTTTCATTTCGGCATAGATGTCTTCTACTTCGAACGCAATGTGGTGAATGCCTTCTCCGCGTTTATCTATGAATTTAGCAATCGCGCTTTCCGGATTTGTAGCTTCGAGCAGTTCTACCTTAGTTTCGCCGCACATAAAAAAGGAGGTTGAAACTCCTTCAGATGCTACAGATTCCACTTTATAGTGTTCTTGTCCGAACAGCTTTGAAAAGAGCTCGTTGGAGGAAGCCAAATTTTTTACAGCAATGCCTATGTGTTCAACTTTCATAAGATAGATTTTCAGATTTTCACTTCTTGGAGCTCTCTCGTCTTTGGGACGAGATCGGTTCAGAAGTCAGATTTTTAAATTGTCATTTCCTGGAGCTTGGCAAAGTCAAGTATTGCTCATTTTGTTTGGTTATTTTTGGTCACTAATGAACTAGTGCATAATGGTTTATGGCTATCGAAAGGTGGCGATTTCGAAACGCTTCACCCTAAACCAAGCAGATGCCTTGATAGAAGCACAAAGCTTCATCTAAGCGCTGAACCGCCAATTTTTTTGAAGCTGCTGTTGAGCTAATCCCACAGTAGCAATTCCTGCTTTTCTTAACTTTACAAAGATATACTTTTTAGCAAAAAAGTCAAAAACAGATTTGTGGTAGGATAGTTAATCCGATAATTATCGGATTTAAAATTAGTCTCGTCTTCTGGACGAGATGAAAATTTGAAGATAATTCTGCTCAAGATTAGTAGTAAAATCAAAAAAGAGGACCGAAGTCCTCTAAATATTTTTAAGCATTATTGTTGATAAGTCTAAGGTTGTATGGTAGGAAGGTTCCGTTATCTCGTCCGGAAGACGAGATCATTGTTGGTGCTACGAGCCTAACGAAACTCTAGCTGTTAGCGGTTCGTTGTTTATTTTCCATCCATAATTAATTTTTTTATTCCTGTTTTATTTCCGTCAATAATTTTCAGAAAGTAAAGTCCTTTCTGTAGTTCTGATATGTCAATAATGCTCTTATCTTTTGAAAGAAAAAAAGTTGATAATTCTTGTCCCATTGAATTAAATATTGTGACAGAAATATTATTTAAATTATTCCATTTTATATTTAATTCGTTCTTGGCTGGGTTTGGATAAAGTAAAATTTCATTTTCAAAAAACGGGTCGTTAATCCCTAAAGTAGGGTCGGATACTTCTCTTACCGGACGACCAGACCAAGGGCAAAATTGACCAACAGTACCGACCCAATAAGCTGTATCAGCGTCAACATCTGTGTAAGGACAACCATCACAAAGTTCTATTGCCATTTCTACAAGGTTCCATTGATTAGGAATAAAATGCCATAAAAACCAATGATTTGCATTGT
>JBIKQC010000230.1:0-7480 GCA_044349855.1 Saprospira sp. | reverse complement strand
ATGTATTGGTAATCCTGTTGGTGTGTACTCACGGGTAGTCAAACGAATCATTGGGTGAGGGTTACCTGAGAAACCACCCCAATAAGTATCATCAGTTGCAACAACAGTACCAAGGCTGATCACAGGATCAGAACCTGCCTGATTGAAACGTGGAGACTGTGGTATTGTACTGTCACCGGAATAGCGTACAGTAAGTAAATATTGTGCACCAGGAGTCATGGAAATGGTGTCAATGAGGATATCATTGATGTCCAAAATTGGAACAGTAACAAGTGAAACTTCACCGGCAGTATCAGCTGCTGCAATTGTGTAAACATTAATACCTACGAGATCTAAAGAGTCGATAGTAGCAGTTGCAAGGTCAATGCCGGCAGGAAGTTTGTACAAACGAACCTGGAACTGTTTGCCAAGATAAAGGCTGTCATTTTGAAGAGAGAAAGTACCAAAAGTTGCAGCACCGCCATTTGGACCTGCAATAAATACGTTACCAAATTCAAAATAGTAACCTGAAGCTAAAAAACCTGCATCTGTGATACCAACCCAAGCCGGATTAGTATTTCTGTCCATTGCAAACATGTTGCTTCCAATACGGAAGTTAGTTGAGATAGAGTCAGAACTCAATGATGATTTGAAAGACATTGTGTAAATACCGGTATCAACTGGAGTATAGGTACTTGTAAAAGTAACTGTTTTGGTTGAGTCAACATTCAATGCGGCAAGGTTTTCAGTTAAAACTGTAACAGCTCCGCTAGGATCAGTAATTCTCAATGTTGTTACAATATTAGTGGCATTTGTAGTACTTGCATTTGTAACATCAACACTCATATCTTCAATAGTTTGAATGTGATGCTTTGGTGTTTCATAAGCATAGAAACCCAACGCTTCAGAAATGAAAGGCTTTCTGAAAGTTGCACTTAAGGAGTCACCGTTTGCTAAAGCTGCACCTAACAGAACACAGTTTTGTGAGCTCAACATAATGGCAGGTATATTTACCAAGGGACCATTTGCGCCACCACCCATGTTGATAACATCTGAACCGCCATTGTTGTTACAAACAATGCAGCCTACTGCACCTGATCTTTGTGCCTGAAGCACTTTAAGACCAAATTCACAGGCACCGCGACGAACCATCACAATTTTACCTGTGTAGTCATTCACGATTGTATCGCAGTTCAAAGAGTCAGGAGTTATATCATAAGCCCAAACAACTTGGCCGGTTACTGCTGCAGAAGGAAGAGCAGTAATACCCCAACCTGTACTGGTTTGTGAACCAAATGGATAAGAACCTGTAATGTTAGAAGGTGCAGTTACTTCAAACAATAAAGGGTGAGTGAATTGAGCCTGAGCAGTCATTGCGATAAGCACTGCACAAAGCGTCATGAATTTTGTGTACAATTTCATCAGGATTGTGATTTTAGTTTAACAAAAATTGTTCTTTAATAATACCAATGTTAAGTTCAGTTAATATTTGTTGTAAATTTAAACATTTTGTACAAGAAAAGTACATTTTTGCACAATAAAACTAAAAAAAAATAACATTATTAAAGTTAAAGTTAATATTTGATATCCCTATATAAAATGTTATTTACAGCTTCTTATTGCCGTTTTTCCATTTTATACTTCCATAGATAATCAAAATTATCCATCCAAAAACAGGTAAAAAATAAGCTATAGTAATCGGATTGCGGAAGATAAACAGGAAAGTAGAACCCCAACCGGTATATAGCTTAATTTCTTTTCCATTTTTCCCGTTTTTATGCCATTGTCTTTCAAATTCGTGAAAAAGAAATGGCCAACCCAAGGGTGTATTGTACGGGAATTTTTTCCAAATGACACTAAAAAGGCTCTTAAGGCCATAGGGTTTTTTGCCATACTGCTGTATTGCCCCGTTTAAATCTTCCTGACAGGAAGCTTGTACCTGATCTCTAATTTCAAATATATCTTCTTCACTGAGCTCATCGTAAGGTTTATCTGTCATTTCGTAGGGCTTTATTCTGCGACCCATGACAAAATGCATATTTGCAGGAAAAGACAGATAGAAGGCAAATGGAAAAAGCAGCATGAGCGTAAGCGGGCCTAATGGCAAGAAAGGTATACCGAATTTGTTAAAAAATTTATTGACTGCCTTATTGCTGTACATATAAGGTGCAACATACTCTGCATTAACTGTTGAAAACCAGAGTATATCGGTTTTGTGTTTGATGCTCATTCTTATGAAAGAGCTGGCAAATCGCTGTAATTTATACTTTCTGTTAAAGCCTTTGCCTATTCCGGGAACACCTTCCGGATAGATAAGCAGATGACCGTCAGGATATTCCATCATGGTTTCAAAATTCAGGAAAGTCGCATCTATACCTCCAGCCAATTTCCAGGCATGAAGCATGAAATAGGGGTGCATATAAGGCATACCTGAAAGCATAGGCGCTGAAAGCGGCCTAAATATTTTGTGTGGATTATAGTCGAATTTTTTGAAAGCGCCACAGCCAAAAACCATTGCATCCCAAGGGAAAGCCATTCCTGAATGATTGCTCGCCAATATGATAGGTGCATTTGGTCTATGCCTTAAAGGCATATCCTCAAAGCCGACATATGCCGGCCTGAAATAATAATCCGAAATAAGATGAAAAATTTGATCATTCAGAGCTTTTACCATCCTGATATCGAAATGTTCATCATAGATTTTTTTATTGGCATCTATCTCGGCCTGAGTAAACGGCCTTAACTCTTTTTTTGGGGTTTTAGACATTATGTTTTTCAAATAGTTGACCTAAAAATTAGAAGTAAATATAGTGTTGGTTGTAATTCTAAAGACTTGCTGAGAAATTAATATTAAAAGCAAAATTATCAATAGTTCTAATTTGTGAATAAGGTCCGTAGCGATAAAATACACCAAGACCAATTCCGATATAAGCTATGTTTGCCATTTTAAAACTAAGTATTTTATCAAGCAGGATTCCGGACTCGTAATAACCCTTTTCCATCGATTTAATCGCAATTCCTATATGCCTTTTAGCTGCTGTCAAACTGCCAAATCCAACTGATTGACAGATTTTAAATTCCGGCCTGAATATTTTACTCTTTACAGGAATCCTGCCAAAATTATGCACCAAAAATCCATAGACAAATTGATTGGATATAAATTCTGTAACACCCATCGTCTGAAAACTGTTGCGGGTATAAATGCCCAAATCCTGCTGTTTGCTGCCCCGACCGTTAAAAAGCAGTGAAAAGGGTAGTGGACGGTCAGTCCAACCAACTAAGATGTCAAGTTCTGTCTTGCCCAATCCCTTAAATAATTTCTTGATTTCCACAGCAGCCATTAGTTTCTGATACTCAATTTCACCATAGCGGCCAACGGTAAGCCCACGATTGTAAGAAATATAAAATACCGGAAATCTGCTCTCGACCAAACTTCTCTGACCGTTAAATTCGGCATATTTTTCTTTAAAACTCCATCTGAGCTGAGCTCCGGCATTAAATAATTTGAAGCGGTTACTATATGTTCCGTCAATTTGTTGAAAAACATAGTCATAACCTGGACTGATAACTGAAATATTGACAAATGGTCTCAGCTGAATGCTCCTTAACAGTCTGAAGTGGAAACTGGCTTCCAAACTTTCCTTGTAATCCAATCGGGGTAGCAGATAACGGCGGGCAAAGGTTTCCTGCGGACTAATTTTTTTGGACAAAACGCCGCCTTTTTCAAAGATCGGGGCCGGTTCTGACAGGTCATTTTCATATTTCAACTGCAAAGAAATATCCTTTTTAGGAGAAACATGAAAGGTGAAATCTCCGCCATATTTCCATTCCTTATCGCCAAAACCGTATCCAAAATAACCGCCTAAAATAAATCTTTTGGAAAATAGGCTGCTGCTGTAAATCCCAAGACCCAATCTCAATTTTTCAAAAGGATTATAGTCAACTATTTTAGTCAAATCAAGCGCCAAAGGCCCAATGGGCAATAATCCTCGGGGAAGGTCCTGAGAAAACTGTAATAGACCGTCAAAATTTACTGTTTGGCCAATACTGTCTATAAACTTGTAGGTCCTGAGTTCTTTCTTGGTAAGATCTTGAGTTCTGTATTTATCCCAAAATGTTTCGGGTTGATTTTCAGCATCTTTCAGCATCTCAACAGAAAGATTTCCAAAATCCATTTTTTTTAAATCCTTTGGATTTATTTCAACATTACTGAGGTAACTTTTTCCCTGTAGTGTGAACAAACCCTGTTTATTGGGATTTAACATCAGTTCAAAATTTAGTTGAACGGGGAACCAATGTTTATTATCATTGAGCTCGTATTTTTGTTCAAATCTGAGGTCGAGCAGTGATTTCTCAGCGGGTTCGGCCAAAACGTATTCTACGGCAAAGCCATGGGTATTGATATATAATACTCCTTTCAGCGCATCAAATGTTTTTCCCTTTCTGGGGAAAAAACTGATGACAAAAGTGGTGTCGATAGTATTATCGACAGCGCTGTTGTAAAGTGTATCTTCTAGCCTGTATTCATATCGTCTGATACTGCCGCTGCTGATAGGATTGATAAATTCCTTATCAAGAATCACTATCAGTTCCCGATAAAAAGAAAAGGGTTGGAAAGCGGTGGCAAGGGGCGCAAAACCCGGATGTTTAAAACCGGAAACCTTTGTGGCCAAAATTCTTTCTTCATCTTTGTCCGGAAAATAAAAACTCCGCGATGTGATAGATTCCATCATCATGAAGTAAATTTGAATACCGGATGAATCGGACAGAGCCTTTAAACTGTCAAATGATGAAAACGGTTCCTTGGGTGCATTTGCCTTATCGAAAAGGATGGCCTTGTTGTAACTTTCATAACGGAATGATTTATTGTTTTCTGGATTGTTGGCTTTGCGGTTATCAATGGCAGAACGTATTATTCTATAGGCAGGATTTTCACCTGCAAGTACAAGGACCTCAGTTAAATTTAAAGCCACAGCCTGCAGTTCAATTATATTCTCCTCGGTTTTTTTGAGTTTAGAAATCTGAATGTAGCGGCTTTCATAACCCACATAACTGAGTTTTAGAGTACTGCAACTGTCATTGGGCGAAATTTTAAAAAGTCCGTCAATGTCGCTCACAGTGCCAAATTTAGCTTCTTCTTCCAAACCTGAAATGTGTACAAAAGGCAAAGCCTCCCTGGAATTGGCATCAATTATCTTTCCGGAATAGCTATGGGATTGAGCATCAGACTCTGAGAAGCTGATAAAGAACTCTATTAATAATAATGCAATCAGGTATTTCGATTTCATGCTGTTTCATGCTGTTATAAATGAGTGCTCTGAATTTCAATTTTCTAATCAAAAAAATCTGTACTTGAAGTATTTCCTCAAAAATATTGAATGTTACGGTTTTATTAAGGATTTTTTTAAATCAATACTATCTTTGTAAAACTTAAAAGTACTTAATATTAAAACATTTTTTTAGAATACTGAAAAACTATACATTCTTAAATTCAACTTTCTCATAGAATGAATCTAATTGATAAAAAAATAGGATTTAGAAAAAAAATATTCATCATAATGGATACAGAGCAGGATGACCCCGAATGGCCTGCCTGGACTTTTGAAGTGTTAATTACAGGACTTATTATTCTGAGTGTAATTTCTATTGTTGCTGAGTCTTTTATCGATAACCGTTATGCAGGTTCTTTGTCTGAATGGACTGCCCGCCTGTCCCGCAATAAAGATTATGAGCTCTATTTTAATTATTTTGAAACCTTTACGCTGTTTATTTTTACCTCTGAATATGCTTTGAGAATACTTACTGCAGATTTTTTATACCCCAATGAAAAAAGTTATTTTCATGCTGCCTGGCGTTTTGTAAAATCCGGAAGCGGAATAATTGACTTCATAGCTATATCTCCTTTTGTTTTTCATTTGGCCAATGTCGATTTCAGGTTCCTGCGTGCGCTGAAAATTTCCCGATTGCTCCGTGTATTCAAGCTCAGTTCGCTCACAAGATCAGTTGTAATAGTAGGAGATGTCTTTGTAGAAAAAAGGAATGAGCTTGGAGTTACGCTTTTTGTAACTTTTATTATGCTCTTGGTTTCGGCAACCCTCATGTGGTATGTAGAAGGATCAGTGCAGCCCAAGGCTTTCCCCAATATTGTAGCCACTTTCTGGTGGGCAATTGCTACACTAACCACAGTGGGATATGGAGATGTTTTTCCAATTACAGCTTACGGCAAGCTGCTTTCAGGTATAATTGCCGTATTGGGAATCGGCATTGTAGCACTTCCGGCGGGTATTTTATCTTCTGCTTTTATAGAGAAATTGGAACGAGAAAAAGAAAAGCGGGAAGCAGCGCTGAAAAAAGAACATGAATTAAGTCCGGCAATTGGCAGTGATAATGAATGTGGCACAAGGCTTGGAGAAAAATTTGCCTATTGTCCCTACTGTGGGGATAAACTCGATCAAAATGGAAAACACACGCATTGATTATGAAAGTAATAGAACTGGCATCGGTACTCGCTGGACCTGCCGTGGGAATGTTTTTTGCCGAATTGGGTGCTGAAGTAATAAAAATTGAAAACAGTAAAACAGGAGGGGATGTTACCAGAACCTGGAGGCTACCTTCCGAAGATAAAAACAGTCCGATTTCGGCCTATTATGCCTCAGTAAATTGGAATAAACAGGTTCTTTTTTTGGATCTGACGCAAGAAACGGACCGAAAAAAACTATATGGACTTGTGGCTGATGCTGATGTTGTAATAGCCAATTTCAGAGCAGCTTCTGCCATAAAATTGGGGGTTGATTTTGAAACAATGAAAGCCATCAATCCTAAAATAATTTATGGTAATATCACCGGTTTTGGAGAAGACAGCGAACGTGTTGCTTTTGATGTGGTGCTGCAGGCGGAATCGGGTTTTATGTTTATGAACGGTCAGGCAGACGGTCCCGCAACCAAAATGCCGGTAGCGCTAATTGATGTTTTGGCAGCTCATCAGCTCAAAGAGGGCTTACTTTATGCACTATGGCAACGTGAAAAATCAGGAAAAGGTGCCTATGTTTCTGTATCTCTGTTGGAAGCTGCACTTTCTTCTTTGGTTAATCAGGCTACTAACTGGCTAATGGCAGGCCATATACCCGCAAGAATGGGCTCTTTGCATCCAAACATTGCTCCTTATGGAGAAATATTTGAATCTGCCGATAAAAAGCGCCTGGTATTGGCTATCGGAAATGATAAACAGTTTGCACAGCTCTGTAAACTGTTGAATATTGATGAACTGATTTCAGACAGCAGATTTGAACACAATCAGCAAAGGGTTGAAAATCGTCAATCTTTGGAACAATTGCTTCAGTCAGCTTTTTCTAAATTCACTGCTGCTTTTTTGTTGGAAGAAAGTCTTAAATTTGCAATACCAATAGGACAGATTAGAAACATGAAAGAAGTTTTTGAGTTGAATGAGGCAAATGCTATGATTCTGGAAGAACAAAATGAAGGGCAATTGAGCAAACGAATG
>JBIKQC010000229.1:0-7494 GCA_044349855.1 Saprospira sp. | reverse complement strand
CGTCCGGTTTTAGCAGCGCTTCTGCCCTACTCAGACATTGCAGCATAGCTTCATAATCGGGCAGCACATGCAGGAGATTGACCATCGCAACAAAATCAAATTTTTTGTCCGGGTACTCCTCAAAAAAATCGCGGATATCAGTACCCAAATGCAGATGTTCTCCAAAAGTCTCATAAAACAGTTCCCGATCGCTGATAATAGGTTGATGAGCAGCCCCTACCTGCTTGTAAATCAGTCGGTACAATTCATAAAAATCCTTTGGAGCCGCCTCTTTAAGTTTGGGATTATTGCCTATAAATTTTTCCAGCGCTTCCGATTCCATTTCCAGATCCACACCCCAAAATTCTTTGAATTTGAATCTGTGATACAAGGGAAAAAACAGCGCCGGAAATCGGCAGCCGAGATCCAGCAGCGATCCGTTTTCTATGGCAGCGAGTTTCAGCATCAGCGGGTGCTCCGCCGAGGTTTTGAACAGTAAGGTTCCTATGTGGGAATCCTCCTGCGGAGAGAAAATACGGGTTATTTCTGAAATCATATTTGTTTTCTTATTGCTAGTAACACAAACTCATAAAAATCTGTATATGAATGCATCTCTAAATAGTACCTAAACAAATCTTCCCAACTATAACTAAAATCATTTCTAGTTCTTAAAACCTCCTCCCACTTAAACTTTCTTGCATCAATTAAAATTTGGGTGTTCAGGTTCAAGGTTTTTATAGTATATTCAATTCTTTGTTTGATTGGCGGGTAGGCCTTGATATTAGATTCCCTGGCAATTATTTTTCCGGATACAAGTCCTAACTTTCTATTAAATTCAATATCAAAAAAAGGGTTAATTTGATCCCAATTTATTGTTAAGCAATTGTCAAACATAAAAAAGGGCAAAAAGTAATCATTTCCGGCAACATTTGCTCTGTATTTATCGCAGTGACTTGCATTTTTTTGTCCATCATTTCCTTTACATACAGCATAAAGGTTATGATAATTCAAGTCAAGCATTGGATTGTGGGATTGGCAGAGAAAATGTTCAATAGTTGCTGATTTTGTAGAAATTTTCTGATTACAATAAACACAAAGACCATTTTGTTCATTGACTAATATTTCTATAACATCGGCCTTACTTTCACCTGCCAAACTTTCATAACCATTATTTCCGTCTGTACAAATGACTTTATTGATAAGTTTTGTAAATTTTTTAGGCGGGACACGACTCTTTTTTAAAAACCTCATAGCTTATTCGCTTTGATTTTTTCAACAACTGAATTTATACGAATCAACTCTTTATCTGTTCCCTGTAGATAATTATTTATTTTCTGTGCTATTCTAATTGCATTTTCATAATCATCATCAGTTGACTCAGGATTTTCTGTAATTCGATCAAATGCTCTTATCAATTCCAGTATCTCAATAGCTTTAGAATTAGCCCCCATTGGGTTATTTAAAACAGAATTTATATCTCTGCCGAAAAAGGAAACTGATATTTTGTTGAATGAATTATTTTCTAATATGTATAAAACATCAACATTATCGCCATCTTTCCTCAAGCGTTCTTTAAAGTTTGCGACAACTGTAGGACTATGAGTTGTTATAAAAAATTGAACATTTGGAAGAAGTTCCATCAAAATTCCAATTGATTTGGCCTGCCACTTAGGATGTAAGTGAAGGTCAATTTCATCAATTGTAACACAACCAGTTTGACACGAAGAAAGCTGATCAAGATTAAGCCAAGGATTGAGTTGTGAAGCTCTCCAAATTAAATCAATTATAAGATAAATTAAATTTCTAAAGCCATCAGAATAATGACTGATGGGTAAACTAAAGTCACTATTGAGCTGAATAAATAATTCATAATCAAAATCCGGATCTTGATAGATTTTAATTTGATCTTCATCATCTAATTCAAGAAAATATTTTAAAGTTTTTTTAATTGCTGACTCTACATTCTCTAGAATCAAATCAGCTGTTTCTATTCCTTGAATCTTTTTAGTAGCCCTTCTTGTGACAGCATTTCCCAACCATTCAACTAAAGTACCTTTAATTGCATTATCTCTTAAACATTGTAAATATCCATTTCTTCTTCCCGCTGCTGAATCATACTTTTGTTTTGCAGACTGGGATGCATCTTTAAAAAGTCTTTGAGTTGAATAATAAACAATTAGTGGCGCCAAATCTCGATTTTCTGGTTCATTAAAATTATTTATACATTTACTTCCATAACTACTTGCAATTTTAACATTCTTTGTGTCATTATTTTTAGTAACTGCATTCAAATTTCTGACCCATTCACCTCCAACTAACTCAGAATAAGCCTTAACTGATGCTTTATTTGATCTAATCAATTTATTATTTGACATAAATAGCCTAACTTCTGTCATCTCAATCATACGTTGCATTTTCGGTTCCTGCTCGCCAAAAAAGCCACCCAAAGCCACATTTATAGCTTCTAAGATGCTAGTCTTGCCACTTCCATTACTTCCTACAAATAGATTAATTCCATTTGCAAAAGAAATATCAATGTCTTCAAAATTTTTAAAATTTTCTATTTGAAGTCTTTCTATTCTCATTTTGATTATAATATTAACGCTAAAACAAATTCGTAATAAAATTTAATAAAAAAGTCAATTTGCAATATTATTTTCAAATTATTTGAAATGGTTAAAACAATAGTTCTTTTAATGTGGCATTAGTCTCAAAGTCTTCTTCAAATCATTTAGTTATTTACTAATTATAGAACTCACTCCGTTCGGTTCTCAAATTAAAGAGCTCTCTCGTCGTTGGGACGAGATCGGTTCTCAAATTAAATAGCTCTCTCCGTTCGGTTCTCAAATTATAGAGCTCACTCCGTTCGGTTCTCAAATTCTCAAATTACTTACTAATTTTCAAATCTTCAAATCGCTGCGCGGAGCTCACTTCGTTCGGTTCTCCAAATTTTCAAATCATTTAATCTCCTCCACCACAACCACCACAACTCGAACAGCTTGAACCGCTATCGCCGGAATCTCCGCTGCCACTGTCGCTATCGCCGCCCCACCAGCCGCCGCCGCCATCTCCGCCGCCATCTCCGCCATCATTGCCGTCAGAAAATTCGCCACTGTTTTCATCATAATTCAGGTCATTTTCCTGCAAACGGGTCATATAATCTTCCGAAGTATCGAAAAGGCTGCTTTCACCGGCATCAATACCCTCAGTTCCAACCTCTCGCATCACAGATCCTTCCTCTGAAACCAGATTGGTATTGTGGACATGTATGTGATTGGTATGCAGCATCGAAGACCAAAGAAATGAATAGAAAAACATATCGCCAAATCCGTGATAACCATGATAAACAGGGCTGTTTGCCTGCTGATTGACGGGATATTGCTGTTTGAAGCTCTGCAAATCTTTTTTCGCTTCTTTTGGAATGAGAATATTCGATTTTGAATCGAGTTTGACATCTGATACTCTGATCAGTTTGCTGATCTGGTATTTTACCTTATCCAAAAACAGATTAAAAACGGCCTGACGCTGCATCACGAAGCTGTTATAAGCCTCCTGATCTTTGAAAACCGCCTGCATTTTGGTTTTAATTCTTTCCGCATCTGCTTCATTGTGAGCAGCAAATTCTGTTAAGAGTCCATCCACAAAAATGTCAATCGGATAAACACCGACTCTGTGTGTACGGTTAATATTGATACTGATCAGGTATTTAAATCCCTCTTCTTCATGTTCCAACACCATGCTCAACTGTTTGAAATTTTCAGACATGGCATCATTGGTTTTCAGATCATACAAATCCAAAGCTTCTTTCAGATCATCTTTTTTACCTTCGGCATCCAAGTAAAAGTCTATATCATCGTGAGAAAGACGAACAAGATTATTGATCTGTAAGGAAGAAAAAACGGTATAAACCTGCTGCAGAATGGACACCGCCGAAAAGGTTTCATGTTCTTCTTTGTCCGAAATAGTTCCGGCAGTGAGAAAATAAAGTATTCGTTTGAATGCTTTCTGCGGCTTTACTTTTTCAATTTTGGTAAGCTGCGCAGGATCGATAGAGATGTTTCCGTTGAAATACATATTATTTAATTTGAAAATTTGAGAATGATGTGCTGATATGCGGATGTTCGGATGTCTTTAGACGAAATATCCTGTTCCACTTTAATCTTTAATCTTTTATCTTTTATCTTATTTACACCCCACAATCCGAGGCATCTGCTATTTCTGCTAATATTTTGCCCCAATACTTTGGATTTGGAATTTCATCGTAGGTTTTTTGATAATAATAATGCGTTTTTTTAAAACAGATTCTATTTTCAGACTCAATGCCACCCGGATGATGATGCACAAAACGTCCGAACTGGGTTTCACAAAAATCGGCATAATAGCGGGTAAAGAGAATAAATTCATGCCAGGCCAAATCTACAATATTCGAAGGAGTCAGTCTTTCTGCCGCAATCTGAGTCAGATTCATAAAACGGAGGACTTCTGTCAGCAGCTGTTCCACTTCCTCGATCGGTACATTGGCAGCTAATTGTACCTTCATGGATAAAAGCGGATTATCTTCCAAAATCAATCCGGCGAAAGATGCATGATTCATATTTTCAGTATTTGAAAGCTAATATAAGCTAAAACCTGCAATAAGTCAAACTGTTCAAGGGCAACCCCTAAATAATAGACAGAGATACCTATATTATAGATATCCCTGACCGGTAAAAGATAATTGCCCCAATAATTTATTGAACACAATCCTTTATGTCATCCGTAATTTTAAAATTAACCTTTGTTGCTTTCTTTTTATCAACAGAAACAATCCAATATGGGTATTCTATTGACATAGTTGACATACAATTTTTACCCGGAATAACATGAGAAGCCGTCACATTGAATGTTTCTCCGGCATCTTCAATATTCTGAATAGCCAAACTATGTCCGCCTTTGCCAATTTCGCCTAAACAGATAAACAAAACCAATTTTTTATCAAAATCAACTCTAGGTTTTTCAGGAGAGACATCCATTTTATCGAAAAGTCTTTTCCACTCTGCATCGAATTCTTTTTGATTAAAAACAGCTGTCTGCGAAGCCTTGCCTATATTGCAGCTTCTATCAGTAAAAAGTATCTCAAAAGGTACTGAAGCTTTTGTTTCTTCTTTTACTTCCTCTTTCTTCTCAGGTTCACTGACCGGCTCTTTTTTTTCAGTTTTATTATCACAGGTAGCAGAAAGCAGTGCCATTGCCAGCAACAGAAACATTACATTTAATTTCATTTCAATAGTATTTAAAATTATAAAATAGGGATAGTCAAGTAACTTAACTATCCCCTTTATTTGGTATTAAGCAAGTGAACAAAATTAACAATTTATCAGGTCACTTTCTTAAAAACTATTATTAACGTTTTGCAATTTTGAATGGACCTTTGCTGCAGCAGTTGATAGTGCTCAAAGTAGCAGGTGCGCCATTTTTTGCATGTACAATACCTGCTACAACAGGAGAAGCCATAGAAGTACCGCTCTTAGTGGTATACCCACCACCTTTGTGAGTAGAATATACATTTGATCCTACTGCTACCCAGTCAACAACTGTTGTAGAGAAGTTAGAATAAGCAGCACAGGCCAAATTACAATCAACTGCTCCTACTGTGTATACTCTGTTACCATTGATACAGCCCGGAAGATTCAAACCTGCATCTTTGCAATAATCGTTACCGGCAGCCATAACTACATAAGTACCTGCATTGCCTAAGTTTCTGATCGCATCGCGCAAAGTTGGCATATTGTTTTCACAGTTGGAGATACCATAAGCACCCAAGCTCATATTCACTACATCACCCTGAATATCATATTTAGCTACATGGTCCAAAGCTGAGATCAACCAGGTAAAAGAACCGCTGCCGCTGTTATTCAATACTTTAACAGGTACAACTTTTGCCCCTGCAGATACACCTACTGAGCCAAAACCGTTGTTTTTTGCTGCAGCAATACCTGCTACGTGCGTACCGTGTCCATGAAGATCCTCCACGGCTTCACCTGTAAATGATTTTGCATAAGTAGCACTGGTTTGAACATTGAGGTCCGGGTGATCCATATCACATCCTGTATCCAAAATCCAAATCCAAGTTGATTTAGCAGAACCATCAACGAAACCGCCTGCACGAGTGATTGCACAAGGTACTACCTGATCCTCCTCACCGTAAACAATAGGCGTTTCGTTAGCAATATCGTCAATTGTAATCTCATAGTCCTGATAAACACCAGCAACATCCGGATCTAATCTCAATTTCTCAAGCTGTACTTTGTCCAATTTTGCAGAAAATCCGGAAACCACATCTGAAAAATCCGCCAAAACTGCTTTCTGACTAACACCAACTCTGGTTTTAACAGAACTGAGTTTAACCGTTACAACCTCACGTGCTTTAAGGTTCAGTTTCATCTTAGCCTCACGATCATTAGAGGTTCCTTTCTTAAAATCGCGGCTTTTCAATACAGGTGGTGCCGATTTTTCTTTCAACACTACAATAAACTGCCCTTCAATAGGCTTTGGAGTATTATTGGTTTTTTGTACGGGATCTTTTGCACCTTTTTCTTCGGGGTTGTTTTGAGCAAAAACAGGCAGGGCCAATGAAAATACAAATGCAGGGATAAGCCATAGGGTTTTCATAAATTATTATTGTTTAGAAATTAAAAAAAGATATTTAAACTAAATTATTTTGTGCAAATGAAACACCAAAAAATAGATATTAATAATTTATAACAATCTAAGGGTATTAAAATATCAGGATAAAGTAAATAAATTATCAATATATAAAACTATGATGACCAAATATCTAGTAAATTATTATTTAGCGTTTCACTTTCATCACAAAAATCATAAGTTTCAAATATTTTGGCAATGTCTCCGGTCATTATCAAAAATGACTGTCCTCATTTACACACAAAAAAATCCCTGAAGGAAAACCATCAGGGATAGAATATACTTTTACAGCCATTTTAAAATCAATCTTTTGCAACAAACTTTATTGTAAGTGCTGAATTTCTAAGTTTCTTGGCATACCTTGAAATTGCAAAAAGGTTCGGCATTAGAAAAGCAAAAGCGGCTAAAGCTAAAGTTCCTGAAGCAGAGACAATAATTCCCAAACTGAGCGTTTGAGCCAGATTGATGGCTGCAATAATGCCAAAGGCGGACAAAAGCAGTGCCCCTCCTGCAATCAACATATTTTTTGTTCTTTTAATAATGGTATTGTGCAGCTTTTCAGACCAGGTTTCTACCTTCGCAAAATAAGGGTTGAATGCCTGGATTTTAAGACCTCTTTTGCTGTATTCCATTATCTTATCATAGTAAACGCTGTTGTAAGTTTCCAAATAAAGAAACTTATAACAGTCGGTCACCAACATTAGTGTGGAAAGGTGAAAAGGCTCAATTGCAAGTGCTACAAGCAGAAAATCAAGTGCTTTTTTATAATTGTGATGCCGATAATAATTGGACCCCTGTTTGAATTGCTGATCAAACTCTTTGTCTAATTCA
>JBIKQC010000228.1:0-7504 GCA_044349855.1 Saprospira sp. | reverse complement strand
TTCATATTCTCTGGAAAGTGATTGTCCAAATTTATCTTGATTGGGCTTATTTATAGCTTTTGTGTACGAAACGAATTCAAAATGAAGCTCTTTGCCTTGTTGCCTGCTGGTATTTCTCAGTTATTTTTCAAATAGTCTAAACTCATTGAATTTTGATTGGTTTCTTAATATCAATACTTGCGTGCAAAGCTTTTTCAAAAACGTCAAGCAATTGTTTTCCGTCATTTGTTACAAAATAGTTTGAGAGATTAGTTATTGTCTTTGCAATGTTGTCTCCCCAGGGTGGTTGTTTTGTCAAATCGTCAATGTCCCAAATTACTTTGTCAGGTGTAAGTTTTGCTAATTCTTGTTTGATAATTTCCAATTCGCCCAAAACCCATTTGGATTCGTCAGGTTCAATTTCAGCATTGTAAAGTCCGTTCATCAAATTTGGAAATTTACTACCCCATTTATTGTCTTCAAGTCTGTATGCAATTGTCGAAAAGAAAGAGTGCATAAAACTTGCTGTTCCTATCATATAAAAAATAGGTCCTGTTTGTAGTCCTACTGCCATTGTCAAATTTATTGTGTCAAATGTTTATATTATTTGTCAGTTTTGTAGTCGGTCTGCACGCTTGCAGGTAACGTTTTCGGGCTTTGCGTTCGGGCGGGTTTCACTTCGTGGATTTTTAATTCGGGGCACAAAACTGTCTGCTTGCACTGAACTTGATACGAAGCATGAAGCTTGATTTAAGTACTGAACCTGCTTATTTGCAAAACGGCTGTTAGCGGGTCGTTGTTTATTAAACATCAAGTTCCTTTTCAATATTAATATTTGGAAAGTTTAGTTTTACATACTTTACAAAGTCAGAATTAGACCCTTTGCCATTTATTGCCCAAATTCTAGTGGGACTTGCATTTGTAAGTAGTTCAAAAATTCCTTCTTCGATAGCTAATTTTGAAAGCCATGGCAATATTTTGTTGTCAATAAATTTCAGTATTGAATCGAATTTCTCTTTGTCAATTCCATAAACGTTACAGTTGTTACTTTCAATTATTTTTGATTCGTTACTGTATTTATCGAACCGTTCCAATTCTCCTCCAAATATTTGTTTGACTAATATTTGTTTTGGATTGTCGGTAAATTTATGGCAGAAGAGACCTGTATGTCCGAATAAAAATCCTTTGATATCGCTTGTCTTAGCCAATTGTTTGGAATAGAAATTCGGCAAAATTTCAAGATTTACCCATTCGCCTGGAGTATTGCTTCTACTTGACCAAAATGTAATTACAAGTTTGATATTGTCTTTTTCAATCGTCAATTTTGGTCTAGAGCGAGCGTATTTAAACCCTTTTACTTCGTAATGTTTACCAAGTTCGTCACACAATGCTTGAAAAATTTCTTGGCAGGGTGTATATTTTGAATATTCTAATAATGTCTTATTTTCTGTCCAACTCATAATTGTTCTGTAGAGTTTAGTTTCTTAAAATGACCCAGAACGGTTTGAATAAACGCCTGTTTTAATGGCGTTTATTTTTTGTTATACAATGTTGTTTTTATCTAAGTATGCAAACTTTATTCCTTCGGGCAATTGATACAGTTCTCCTTCATTCTTCATTGAAAGATACATTTCGTTTCCTTTTTCTTCCGGGCTCCATCCATTATCAATTGCAAACAATATTGCTTTTTCAATTGTCTTTGGTTTTATTTCAAAATGCCAGTTGTATGGGTCTAAATACAAAATACTTTTCGTTAGTTTTTTTGAGTGTATTCTAATATGATTTTCTTTTTTACCATCAATAGAATTTCCATCAAGTACCCAGAAGTAGTCTTCGTTCAAAACCGTAATTTTCCTTTTAAGTGCTCTACTCATTTCCTCAATGTTATATAACGTTTTCGGGCTTGACGAAGGTGGCGATTTTTACCATCCCGAATGCTTTCGGGATTGATGCGGAGAACCAAACTTTGATTTACCACAAATGTGTCTGCGGAGCACTGAACCGCTCTCGTCAGCAACGAGACCAAACCCGTGTTATAGCCAGTGCATCTCATTCCGCTATTACTGATTGTTTAATAATCGTTGTCGAAATACCTGCGTATGGTAATACTTTACCTGTCTCAAATAAGCAAAGAATGTCGCCATTACTCAGAACAACTATGTCGTTGTAAGCACTCTTTTTAGCGTGAATGGTTATTTCTTTTGGCCAAGTTCTCCCGCTGTCATTGCTAATAGAAAGCGTTAAGTTTTTCCGCTTCTTTTTATGTTTTGGATTGGTAAACAAAAGAATGTCAGGCGAAAAGGAATAACGCAATAATGAACCTTGGCAAATCGGTTCAATTAGTGTACTGTCATAGCTTGGCGTTGTCCAAGTAAAACCTCCGTCATTGCTCATACTTATTTTTCGGTTAGGTAAGTCCCTGTCACTATTACGCATATTCAAAAGCAGTTTCCCATCTCCAAGTTCGGCAACAGTGCATTCATCTGTATTCTCGTCTGATACACTGCCTCCAAGTTTCCAAGTTTTACCACTGTCGTCAGAGTAGATAGCGTGAGAAACGTGTTTGTCAATACCTACAACCGTATGGTTACAAGGAACTACAAGTCGGTTTTTAAAAGCGGATTGCTCTAATTGTATAGCATGAACCGGTCCGGTTGCATACCATTTCCAGTCTGGCAGTTTGACAGATGAAGTAATGTCTAAAGGTGTTTCCCAGTTGTTGCCCTCGTCAGGTGAACGCAAAACAAATACTTTGTCGTTGTTCAAAGTCGCTACTATAATTACGTCACCTGTTACTTTGTCAAAAACGGGAGTGGGATTACCACAAGTGTTGTTGTCATTGTCCCAAACAACTTTTAAGCTGCTCCAAGTCTTGCCATTGTCAATAGATGTTTTCATTACAAGGTCTATGTCGCCATTATCAAATAAACTCTTTCTACCCTCGCAAAACGCCAATACTTTACCACTCTTTGTCACGATTACAGTCGGAATGCGGAAAACATTATAACCGTCTTTGTGGTTTTTGAACAAGTCCTGCAAGTCAGAAGTCTGAGCTGTCAACATGAAAGTCGTCAAAATGAGAAATAGTGAACTGATAATCTTCATCTGTGGCGTGTGAATTGCATTGCCTATAATAGCTGTGTTTGCGCAACTTATCCCCTACTTGCGTAAATATTCCACATAGATAGAGCACATAATTGAAAAAATAAAATAGGCTAAACAGCGCTTAAAATCATATTTACAAATATAATACACCACAACTAAACAAAAAAATATACGAAGGAGATTTTATAATTCCTTTAGTCTTGATAATAGTGCTATTCAATCAAAAAAAGCCCCAAAAACAAAAAAGAGGACCGAAGTCCTCTGTGTATTTCTAAGAATTATTTTCGATAAGTCCATATAGGTTATCCGGAATGAAGGTTCCGTTCTTTCTTCTGTGGGACGAGATCATTATTCGTGCTGCGCAGGCTACGAAACTCTACTGTTATAGCCAGAGCTTTTTTGTCAATCGTCTTTCTATAGTTTTTTTATCAAATCTATCAATTTGTCTTTAGTAATGGGTTTTATAATATAATCAGAAACCTCGCTAATAGTTTTGGCGCGTCTAACATCGTCAGGCGAAATGGATGAGGAGCATATGTAAATCGTAATCTTTTTTTCTATTGTTGGATTAAGTTTAGTGTATTCTTCAAGAAACTGCCAACCGTTCATTATTGGCATACTAAGGTCTAACAGGATGATTTCAGGTAATGCATCTACATTGTTTTTATTTTCTTTCAAAAAATTTAAAGCGTCTAAACCATTTTCGAAAACCTTTATAAGGTCAACAAGATTAGTTTGCTCAATTGCTTTTGTTGTCAAGAAAACGAAAACGTTATCGTCATCAACAAGTGTAAGGGTTTTTATCCGGCTCATATATATTGGTTTTTAAATTCTATAAAAAAAGTAGAGCCTTTTTCGGGTTCGCTCTCCACCCAAATTTTCCCATCCTTAGCTTCAACTTGGGTTTTTGTCATGAACAAACCCAATCCTTTTGCATCAGGATGTATATGAAATGTTTTGCGGATTTTGAAAATTTGATCTTTATGTAAAACTAAATCAATTCCCAATCCATTATCCGTTACTGATAATAACATACTATTGTTTACTTCTTTTTTAGTTTTTATTATAATTATAGGTTTTCGATTTGGGGATTTATATTTAAGAGCGTTACTTATTAAATTTGTAATAATGCTTTCTATGTATTTTTGAGGGAAATAAATTATTTCCGTCTTGTCGAAGTTTAATTGAATATCGGCACCATACTCTTTAATTTGAGTTTCAAAGCCAATAAGAATCTTCTCTACACAATCTTTTAGAATTACTTGATCAGATTCTATATCGATGTCTTCTTTAATTTGTATTGATTCGACCAATTCGTTAAATACTTCCATTAAATGATTTACAACCGGCTTTATTTTCCCTATTACTTCTCTTTGTTCAGCTTCATTTGAACTTTGTTCAATATAGTCCACAAGCATGGATATATTTATTAGAGGAGCTCTTAAATTATGCGAAACAATATTGCAGAAGTCAATAAGCTGTACGTTTTTTTGTTCCAATATATGAGCGTATTCAATCGTTTTTTCATTGCTTTTTTTGATTTGATCTTCTACTTTTTTTCGTTCTGTAATGTCAGATCTGATAGCAACATACTGGTAAGGTTTTCCGATCGAGTTTAAAAAAGGAACAATAGTGGTGTCCACCCAATAAACAGTTCCGTCTTTAGCTTTATTCTTAATTTCTCCTTTCCAAACCTTTCCATTGGCAATAGTTGTCCAAAGCTCTTTAATAAACTCATTCGGGTGATGTCCAGAATTTATAATTCGATGATCCTGTCCAATTAATTCTTTGCTGGAATATTTTGATATTTTGCAAAAGTTATCATTTACGTGGGTAATGATTCCTTTTTGGTCAGTAATTGCTATAATAGCCGATTCGTCAAGAGCGTACCTATAATCGGAAATTTCTTTTAGCGTCTTTTTAATTTCTTCTTCACCCTTTTTTCTGTCCGTTATGTCTGATCGAATGGCGACATATTGATAAGGCTTGTTATCCTTATCTAAAAAGGGCACAATAGTGGTGTCCACCCAATAAACAGTCCCATCTTTCGCCTTATTTTTTATTTCACCTTTCCATACTTTCCCATTGGCAATAGTTGTCCAAAGTTCTTTAATAAACTCTTTTGTATGATACCCTGAATTTATAATCCGATGGTCTTGTCCGATTAGCTCTTCAGGACTATACTTCGATATATTACAGAAATTATCATTTACATATTTGATGATTCCTTTCTGGTCAGTAATAGCAACAATTGATGATTCAACAAGAGCATATTTATAATCTGTTATTTTCTCCATAATTAAATTTAATTTCAATTAATTATTTTACAGTTTTAGTAAAATTGTCTACGGCATTATATCAGGTTTGTCTTTAAGCATTGGCTATAAGGTTTTGCAGCTACCTAAGGGCTGTACTTTTGCCAAAAAACTTGATTTTAAAAACTAATTTTTAGAACCCACCTAAACCTTCGGTAGCATATCCACTTTTTAATAATATTTCAAAGTTATACCTTATTTTTTATAAATGCATTAAATCTTAGAGATGATGACAATAAAAGCCACAAGATGAGCTTAGAGCTGTTATAAAAACTATTATTTGAGTTAAAATCGGATATTTTACCTCTTTTCTTCGTTGAAAATGCTCAACGGAGTACTACTCCGACTCTGCTTTTCGCCTTGAAAATTAATAAAATCTCTTGATTTTTCCTTTCAAAACAGTCATTATACCAGCTCTGAGAAAACAAACTCATCAACCAAGCGAAGCGGGAAATTCCAGGATTTACAGAACATTTGGACAGATTTGAGTGGAATATCTCCGTATTGGATTGCAGTCAAAGCAGATTTTCCTGATGCTCTTGACATGTAGCGGCATTATCCTTGTATTTTGGAAAAATTCCTACGGAATTTGATCCCGAGCAGGTTCATGACTACCTTTTTTACCTGCAGAAAAAGTCAAAAACGCCCTCACAGACTTATTTTAAGCATAGCGGTTGCTAACAAAAATGGGCAAAATCTCACTTCTTCAGCTCCTAAAACAAAAAAGAGGACCGAAGTCCTCTGAATATTTCTTAGAATTATTGTCGATAAGTCCA
Source organism: Saprospira sp. (assembly GCA_044349855.1). GTDB lineage: Bacteria > Bacteroidota > Bacteroidia > Chitinophagales > Saprospiraceae > Saprospira. The sequence goes on along the minus strand of JBIKQC010000228.1, from coordinate 1,329 downwards.
TAAAGGTTATCCGGAATTAAGGTTCCGTTCTTTCTTCCAAAAGACGAGATCATTGTTGGCTCACTAAGTCCAACGAAACGCTAGCTATTATGCGCTGGTTTCATTACTTAACTATTTTCATTACATTTTTCAAATAGCCTCCGATGCTTAAATAGTAGACACCTTTTGATAAGGTTGTAATATCAATACTTGTGTTTTCTGATTTTATTTTCCCCACTAATAGCGTTTTTCCTAGATTGTCATTTATTGCGTAATCTGCATTTAATAAAGCGGTATCTGCTTTAATATAAAGGATGTCATTGGCAGGGTTAGGATAAACCGTAATTTCGAATAGTGCATTTTCTTCAATGCCTAAAGTAGTCGCACAGTCTGAAAAATAATTTGTTACATAATTTTTTTGTGTAGGGTTAGCCTGATGCTGTGCACTGCCTTTAAGATGAACTACATCTCCAGATAAATACGAATATTCAGTAATTTCAAGAGAACCCGTTCCTGTTGTTGTTCCAGAAGTTAATATACTTCCCGTATAGCCTTTATATGTTGCGATATTGAGCGCTGCGGTTTCCGCTGGTAAAAAGGTTGCTCCTATATTAGGAGAAAGCCCACCGTAATAGGGAATTAAATTATCGTTTGTATTGCTAATACTTAAATATTTTCTTGAAGATAAAGGGTTGGAAACAACATCATAGCCACAGTAGGAACTACTTGGGGCTGTTACTCCACTTGGTTTATAAAAATCTCCTGAATGGTATTGGAAATCATTCAGATGTGAAACAATTGAACAAATAATATCTATTCCCGCATTCGTGTTTTCTATAAAGACCCGATTGGCCAGACCAGCGCCATTTGATGTTCCTAATATTCGGATTTTATTGGTATCTACGTTAGTGTATGTTTGCAAGATATTTACAAGATCATTGATCATCTCAACATCAGGTGCATCGCTGTTTTCGGCACAAATATTCCAACTGTTTTGATAACCGGTTGGGGCAACAAGTATATGACAGGGAAGCACAGAGCCAAATTGCTGTTGAGAGAGCATTGGTGGGCCTGCTAAATTCGAGAGGTTTGTAGAGCCATTGCCATGAAGAAGTATACATACAGGAAATCCGCCTTGAGGAACAGCACCCTGAGGTACCAAAATATTTATTGGGTAAGTATATCCGCTTGGTTGTGATGCCCATGTTTTTGTAATGCTAATACTTGTGTTATTAGTTAGAACCTGAGAAAATCCCAATATTGGTAAGTAAATCAGTGCGATGAAAAGTAATTTAGTAATGTTTAAAGTTGTCATATATTTTGTCAAGTATTTTAGTTTAATTGTATCGT
>JBIKQC010000227.1:0-7530 GCA_044349855.1 Saprospira sp. | reverse complement strand
CTCCGCAAAGCGAATTCATTCACATTTAATTACTTAATATATATGAAATTATTTCAAAAAATAATTTTGGGTGTAGGATTGGGATTTTCTCTACAGGCAAGTGCTCAGCAGCTGCCGGTTTTGAGCCAATACTTGTATAACCCATATTTGTACAATCCGGCCCGTACAGGTGATAACGGAATGGGGTCTATAAACCTCAATTTCAAGCGTCAGTGGACCTCAATGCCTTATGCTCCGGTGACAGGTATGTTGACTATGGAAGCACCTGTAAACGGCACTGACATGGGTATAGGAGCCATGCTTTATTCAGACCGTACACATATTATCAACCGCGTAGGCGGTATGGGTACTTATGCTTATCATATTCCTTTCAGTAAGGATTTTGTTCACCGTTTGTCTGCAGGTATTTCTTTGGGATTTATACATCAAAGCTTTGACTTTGCTGCGGCTACTGTTGAAAATCCAAATGATGCACAATTGTTGGCATCTACTGCTCGCGGTACTTCCTTTGACTTCAGCATGGGACTTAACTATCGTTGGAAAGATCTGAATGTAGGACTTTCCATGTTACAGGGCTTAAATAATCAAATCCGTTTCCTTTCGGCATTTGGACAGGAGGTGAAGTATATCAATACGCGTCACTTCATGACAAATGTCAGTTATGATTTTAACTTCGGAGCCAAAAAAGAATGGATGGTCCGTCCGGTAGTAATGACCAGACTAATTCCTGCTTTACCGGTACAAGCCGAAGTAAGTGTCGTGGCAAGTTGGAGAAGATTGCTTTGGGCAAGTGTAGGTTACCGTTCAAGCAACTGGCAGACTGCTACTTCTGCAATTGCAGCCTCTTTAGGTGTTGAGCTAAAGCAGCGCATTTTTGTTGCTTATAATTTTGAGATTACGCCAAGCGCCAATCTTATCAGTGCATTGGGTACTCAGCATGAATTCATGATGTCTTACCGTTTTGGCAAAGATGACAAAAAACAGAAGGAAATGCAGACCATGCGTGAGGAAATTGAGAAACTCAAAGAAAACGACAGGTTGCTTTCTGAAAAAATCGATCAGACAAATACCAAATTGGATACCTTTACTTCAAAAACCAATTCGATTGAAGATGATATCAATGACCGATTGGAAAAGGTTGAAAAAAATGCTAACGAAGGCAATGCTGCATTAACTAAAAAAATGCAGGATCAACAGGATATGATGAATGCTCAGCAACAGGCTATCAACAAAAACACAAAGGATATTGATGAATTGCGTGATGCAATTAAAAAGCAACCCATGAAATACAAAAAAATGGGTGAGATTAATTTTGGTAATAACTCGGCTGATTTATCTGCTGCAGAGAAATCCAAACTTGATGCTTTGAAAAGTGCTTTGACCGCTACACCTTCTGCGTCAATTTACCTTTACGGTAATGCAAGTACCGATGGCGATCCAAATAAAAATTTAGAACTTTCCGCCAAACGTTGTATTGCAGTTCGTAAACATCTTGTTGGTCTTGGAGTGCCTTCTGAAAAGATAATTGTACTGCCTATGGGTCAGGAGAATACTGTAAGCGGTACAAACGCTGTGAGTACTGCCGATAGAAAAGTGGATATTATGCTTGCAGAACAGTAGGTTTAAGATTTACAGAAATAAAAACAAACCCGATGAGTTCACAAGAATTCATCGGGTTTTGTTTTTATTATATTATGTCCTAAAACTATTTGCCGCCACCATAAGGGTTTAATGGGTCGGAAGGGTACAAATATGGGAAACTGTCATCCAAAGCAGGTAATTTATCTTTTTCTGCCTGAGTCAGTCTTTTGTAAAGTCCTTTATTGCAAAATTGAGGATTATGATAATAAAACTTCCAGCTGACTTCTGTAACCAAACCATCCATTTTGTCCTTATGCAAACGAACCTGTGCGGCTGTGCGGCTGTCATTAAATGCAGCCCTGTTGAATTCAAAGGGATTTACAGCTACAAATCGTTCCCCGATATTGGTAAAAAAATCGTAGCCGTTACCTTTTTCTTTATGATCCATCCAATTTCTTCTTCCAAAAGCAGCATAACCGGGAACCCACATTAAGGTTATCGGATCTAGATAATATTCAAAACGCTGAATTCTGTTCGGCAGCAAACTATTCGCTTTTTCTGCAAATTTGTCATTGCCAATTGTTCGTGGAGCTGAATAGCTGTATATGTTTTTTACGGGATAACCGTCAGCCTTTAAATAAACTCCAGTTAATATAGCCATTGCACCACCCAGGCTGTGTCCTGTAACCCAAATAGCTTTGTCTTTGGCTTTCACTCTGATCAGCTCGGCCAACAATTGATCTCTGATCAGGTCGAAGCTCGACCAAAAACCATTATGAATCTTAGTGCCCTGTAGAGCACCACCGGCATTAGTCATACCTGTATTAAAGTCAGTGCCGATCCATTCACCCCATTCCTGATCTTCAAGGTTATCCGTTCCTCTAAAGATAATAATCACCAAATCTTTAGTGGAAACTACCACTAATTCAGGATCTATACCAACAGAAGTTTTCATTCCAAGGAGATTGAATGAGGTAGTTGCAGTTTTGTGGATATATTTGAATTCAGGAAGGTCTGCATCCAATTTTGGTATTGCAATTTTGTTTATATTCAGATCTAATTTATCAATCGGTTTAATAATTTTTGTTTGGTTAAGATCAGTTGTTTTACCGTAAAAATAATGGCTAAACCTGCTGGCAAAAGCACATTCAAAATTTGCTTCAGTTACGATAGGGTTGGCTTTAATCCAATCTGAATTTGGAATAGATGTGACAGGTTCTCTGTTATTTCTAAGAAATCTGAATTGATAATCCAAGCGCTCTTTGTATACTAATTCACACATTTTGGATAGTAGAAAGGCATTAACATTGTTAATTCCTCCTGCATTTCTGTCAAAACCCTGCATGCAGTTTTTCTCTTTTTCAGATATTGGAAACCTAAAATCCTGGTTATTGCAAAGCATGCTTGTCTGTGCACTCAATGTAAAACTAAAATTGCTGATTAGTAGTATTTTAAATAATTTATTCATAATTAAAGTGTTAAATTTATAAAAGCCGGACCTGCTGATAGCAATGTCCGGCTTTTGGCGAGGAGATTATGTTTCAGGCTTTATAAAGAATGCGTTATATTTTTAATGTATTACCGATGGACAGAGAAAAGTTAAATAAATTATTCAATTTTAATTGAATTACCTGGTATTGCCAATATCAGTATCATCTCCAAAATCGCCCGTTGCTTCACCGAAGGTATAGAAATTTTCAGGGATTTCAAAATTGCTCGGATAAACGTAAGCTATCACTTTGCTGGTTCCGAAAGATGAAATATTCACTGCATTGCTCTGATTTCCGCCCAAAAGCAGTATAGAGCTGCCTTTCATTCCTACCACAAAGCCGACATGGCCTTTCCAGCCGGGACCGGGACCATCCCAGTCGATGACTGCGATACAACCATAAGCAGGTTTTGTTACTTTTTTGCCCCATTTTGCCCAAGAAACGGCCATGGCGGAATTGGTACCACCCTGACCCGCCTTGTTCATCACCCAGTTCACAAAGGAAGAACACCAGGCCGTTTCATCATCTTTTGATTTGCCGGTAGTGGAGTGGTATTCCACGATTTTTGGATTATGTTCAGAGCCTGCTTTTTCCTTCTGCCCAATTTCACCCTCAGCAATGCTGATCCAGTTTGGTTTGTTTAGCGGTCCTGCTGGAGTGGTATTTCCGCTTGGAACTGTTTCACCTTTAAGTGTTTTCCAGGTTTTTCCGCCTGGATCGACCACTCCGTCAGGGGAGGAGCTGCCCACTTTTTCCTTTTGGAATTTTTTAATGGCATCGGAAAGTGCATTGTTAAAAACGCCGTCCATTACGAATTTATAGCCATGTGTATTGAGCAGTTGCTGTATGGCTGCCACATCGCCGGGTTTGTTGGCCTTGCCAAGACCGACCTGCGCACTCAATACTGCATTTGGGGTGACAGTTGCTGCAGGCTGTTCGGTGACAGGAGCGGCGGTTCCGCCGTTCAGTACCTTCCAACTTTCGCTGTCTACCTCAATCAGGCCGCTAACTTTCGCAGCACCTAATTTGTCAGTCTGAAATTTCTTGATAGCGGCAACCGTTTTTGGACCTACATTTACATCTGTTTCGGTCAAGCCTGCGGCTATAACTTTATTGAGCAGTTTTTTTACCAACATGACATCGGCTGCGACATTTTTACCGCCTTCACCTACAGAGCCGCTTAGTTTCGATGCGGTCTGTTCTGTGGTTGTTGTCGGTGTAGTTTGCGGCTGTTCAGCTGCACCGGATCCCGAGAGGATTTTCCAGGTTTTGCCGTCGGGAGAAATCAGTCCGTCTGGTTTTGAGAAGCCAGCTTTTTTGGATTGAAAATCCATGATCGCTGCAATTGATTTTTTGCCGCAATCTCCGTCAGTTGCCAGTCTGTAGCCAAATTTGTTCAGCAGGGTCTGCACCAGGGTGACATCTGCTGCAATGTTTGTACCCCCCTGACCGACAGTGCCGCTGATTTTTCCGCTTGTATTGACCATGTTTTTTTCGCTTTGCTGTACTTCGGTCGGGGCGGCTTCCTGATTGATTCCTTTGGCCTTTTCGATTTGAAAAATGCGGGCATTAATTTTGTCCACTTCAGAAGCTCTGCGGTCAATTTCGTTCTGCTCCGTTTTGGAGATAACGCCATCGTTGGCAATTGCCCATTGTTTGTAGTTGGTCAGCTCCTGCTGCCAGATTGCGAGCTGCTGTTTCAGTTTTTTCAGCTGCTCCGCCAAGTTTTCGTTCGCCATGATATTGATTTAGTTAGTTTAGGTATTTTGAACGGGGCAATTTAAGGATATTTTTTGGAATATGCAAGTCATTTTTAAATCCAAATTCCGTGTTGTTGAATGATTTTGTAATTTCCCCTCCATAAAGCTTCAGGTTTTATGCAGCAGATTTAACAACTTCTTAAAAGTTGTCAAATCTGTGCAGTAGTATGCGCAAAGCGCACAGGCGGCCACGCCTGAACACGCATGAGGGATAGGAGCGGGGGCGAGGTACGAAGACCGTAGCGGATAGCCCGACCCCGTCAGCTTTGCTGACGGGGGCATGCCCAAAAAGAACTGAACCAAAAATAATTTAAAGACCTTTATAGTTTAGGAATCTGAAAGCATTTTGTATCTTTGCGCACTATTCGGAAAATTTTATCCGAAGGATGAAAGGGTTTAATTATTAACACAGGAAACAAAAAGACTCAAGCTAAGACTTTTATCTTTTTATTTTCCTCTTTCAACTATCGTATGCCCAACATATCCAAAAGAGGCGAAAACGCACCTGCTTCACCCATCCGCAAGCTCGTGCCCTTTGCCGAAGCTGCTAAAAAAAGAGGGGTAACTGTTTATCACCTCAACATCGGTCAGCCCGATATTCTGACACCTGAAATCGGTATGAAAGCCGTGCGCGAGGCCGACATCAAAGTGTTGGAATACAGCCACTCTGCCGGTTTTGAATCTTACCGCCTCAAATTGGCCGATTTTTACAGCCAATACAATATTCAACTTACTCAAAATGATATCATTGTAACCAATGGCGGCTCTGAAGCCCTCATGTTTGCGATGATGACCTGCATGGATAATGGCGATGAACTCATTGTTCCCGAACCATTTTATGCCAATTACAACGGTTTTGCCGAAAGCTTGGGTGTAGTAATCCGCCCGATCACGGCCAAAATCGAAACAGGTTTTGCACTGCCGCCGGTTTCTGAATTTGAAAAAGTCATTACTTCCAAAACCAGAGGAATCCTTATCTGTCATCCGGGTAATCCAACGGGTTATCTATACAGTAAAGAAGAATTGCTGGCATTGGGAGAAATCGTTAAAAAACACAATCTTTTCCTTTTCTCGGATGAGGTGTACCGCGACTTCGTCTATGACGGTTGCGAGCACAGTTCGGTACTCAGTCTGCCGGGATTGGATGAACATACTATCATGATCGACTCGGTGTCGAAACGCTATTCGGCCTGCGGTGCCCGTATCGGTGTGCTGGTAACGAAAAACAAAACGGTCTATGCTTCTGCCATGAAATTTGCACAGGCCCGTCTGAGTCCGTCCACTTTGGGACAGATCATGTCGGAAGCGCTTTGCGAAACACCTAAAAGTTACTTCGAAGAAGTAAAGGCAGAATATGACAAACGCCGTATGATTGTGGTGAATCGCCTTAAAGCAATGCATGGAGTGGTAACCCCAACACCAAACGGTGCTTTTTATGCTATGGTGCAATTGCCGATCGATGATTCTGACCGTTTCTGCCAATGGCTTTTGGAAGGTTTTGAATACAATAAACAGACAGTCATGCTGGCTCCCGGCACTGGATTTTATGCCACAGACGGTTTGGGTAAACAGGAGGTCAGAATGGCTTATGTTTTGAACGAGAAGGATTTACATGCTTCTATGGATTGTTTGGAACAGGCTTTAAAAGTTTATCCCGGCAGAACTGTGAACATGGAAATGGAAACTAATAAGATGAATTAAAAAAAGGGGCGAAAGTTGAAAGTAGATTTCAGGCTTTCGCCTATTTTTATTTATAGCTTTTTAATATTTTTTGTAAACAGGGTTTTGGATTGGGGATTAAAATCTTAGTATCTGCCATCTGAAAATCTGAAAATCTCTAATAAATAATGAAGCAAGTAGGAATTAAAAACCCTAAAGCCGATTTGGCTGCTTACGGCATTCACAATTACGGCACAGCTTATTGGAATCTCACGGTTCCACAATTGGTAGAACACACAATCGCAATGGATGAAGGTGTTTTGGCCGACAACGGTGCTCTCGCTATTATGACCGGTGAATATACCGGCCGTTCTCCAAAAGACAAATTCATCGTAAAAGATGAAATTACCGAAAACAGTGTCAATTGGGGTGATATCAATATTCCCTTTGATGAACAGCGTTTTCAGGATATTTATGAAAAAATGACTGCTTATCTGCAGGGCAAAAATCTTTTCATCCGCGACGGTTTTGCCTGTGCAGATGATAAATACCGTCTTTCTTTGCGCGTAATCGCCGAGAAACCATGGTCGGCGATGTTTGCCTATAACATGTTTATGCGTCCGACAGCAGAGGAAATGATGAGCATCGAACCTGAGTGGACCATTGTCTGCGCACCGGGTTTTTATGCTGTTCCTGAAATTGACGGTACCCGCAAGCACAATTTTGCCATTATCAATTTCGGCCGTAAGACAGTACTGATTGGTGGTACAGGTTATACCGGCGAAATTAAGAAAGGTATTTTCACTATCCTCAACTTTGTATTGCCGCATCAGCGCAATGTATTGTCAATGCACTGCTCTGCAAATGTAGGCACTGAGGGCGATACCGCAATTTTCTTCGGTCTTTCAGGTACAGGCAAAACTACGCTTTCTGCCGATCCTAAACGCGGTCTTATCGGTGACGATGAGCATGGTTGGTCGGAAGAAGGCGTTTTCAACTTTGAAGGCGGCTGCTATGCAAAATGTGTGGATCTGAGCAAG
>JBIKQC010000226.1:0-7535 GCA_044349855.1 Saprospira sp. | reverse complement strand
GATGAACTTTTGGACAATGGCAGTGAATGGGAACTGAAAGCTAAACGCGCAGAACTCATTGCAAAACTCAAATTAGCTGAATCCAGACTTAATATCGGCGGCTCTTCCATGAAACCGACTCAACGTTATGCGTTGGAAAAAGAAATAAAAGCTTTGAAAACAAGAATTGAGGCTTTAGATAAAAAACTTGACGAAAAATAAACCATCGCCTATATTCAATGTTTGTTCATTTAATTTTATTACTAATTTGAAAAGTATGGACAAAAAACTAGAACGCCGCAGTTTTCTTGGCAGATTAAGTTTGGGACTGGGCGCAATGCTGGCTTTGCCTTTTTCAACTGCGAGCGGTAGAACCAAAAATTCAGAGATTGAAAGAGAAGAAGAAAATATGAATCCGATTATTACCGTAAAAGCACTTGGTTTTCAATGGGAAACTGCTGATCCTTTTCTGTTTTGTGTGCATCATGAAGATGAATTTCCCAAAGGAAATGAGCAAATGGGTCCTGAGACGGACTTTCTGAAAGGCCGTCATCTGGGGGATGATTTTATTATAAAAAATGGTTTCAGAATGTATCATGGAAAGGTTGTTCCGGGTTTTCCCGGACATCCTCACCGCGGCTTTGAGACCATCACTGTCGTAAGAAAGGGTTTGGTAGATCATGCAGATTCTATGGGAGCTGCAGGACGTTACGGCGACGGTGATGTTCAATGGATGACAGCCGGAGAGGGCGTTCAACACTCCGAAATGTTTCCTCTGATCAAAAAAGAAGAAGATAATCCAATGGAACTTTTCCAGATCTGGCTCAATCTTCCCAAGAAAAATAAAATGGCAGCACCTCATTTTACCATGCTTTGGCGAGAGGATATTCCACTGCACAATTACAGCGATGCAGCCGGTAAAAAAACTTTAGTTGAGATTATTGCAGGCGCTATTTCTGACAAGAAACCATTAGCCCCGCCGCCCAATTCATGGGCATCTGATACCAATAATGCCGTTGCCGTTTGGAATATCAAAATGGAAGCCGGTGCAAGTTGGACACTCCCTAAAACACTGCCCGGTATCAATAGAATTATCTATTTCTATCAGGGAAATGTTTTGAATGTTGCAGGAAATGACATTCAGCATTATCATCTCATTCAGTTAAAATCGGATGTAGATGTAGTTCTGCAAAATGGTGATAAAGAGTGCGGTATTTTAATGTTACAGGGTCGCCCCATCAATGAACAGGTGATGCAGTACGGACCATTTGTAATGAATACCAAAGAAGAAATCAAACAGGCATTTGACGATTATCATGCGACTCAGTTTGGCGGATGGCCATGGCCTCGTTATGATCAGGTGCATGCCCGTGATAAAGGCCGTTTTGCAAGACATGCAGATGGTAAAGAAGAGAATAAAGTTTAGAAACCGGGTTTACAAAAGTAGGTATCATAAACTTGTACATTTGATCTCCTACTCATATTTTTGATTAGTTTTTCGCTAAATTCAACAATTATCATGGAAAGAAAGATATCAGAACAGCTTTTTGCTGAGGCAAAACAATATTTTCCGGGCGGTGTGAGTTCGCCGGTTCGTGCATTCAAATCTGTTGGCGGCTGTCCGCTATTTATCAAAAAAGGCGACGGAGCCTATATTTGGGATGAAGATGATCACCGTTTTATCGACTTTTGCTGTTCCTGGGGTCCTTTGATTTTAGGTCATAACAATAGAGAAGTTCGCGAAGCTATAATAGAAGCGGTTTCAAACGGCACTTCTTTCGGTACTCCGACCCGTTATGAAAATAAATTGGCAAAATTACTTTTGGATAATAACCGTTTTATCGAAAAAATGCGTTTTGTCAGCTCAGGTACAGAGGCTGTAATGTCAGCCATTCGTCTGGCACGCGGTGTTACCGGAAAAAGCAAAATATTGAAATTTGAAGGTTGTTATCATGGACATGTCGATTCCCTGTTGGTGAAAGCAGGTTCAGGTCTTGTTACATTCGGTGTCAGTACCAGTGCTGGTATTCCTGAGGCATTTGCCAAGGAAACAATAGTTTTGCCTTTAAATGATTCAGGGGCAGTTGAAAAGCTTTTCATTGAAGCATCTCACGATATTGCCTGTGTTATCATTGAGCCAATTCCGGCGAATAATGGATTGCTTTTGCAGACAAAAGTCTATCTGCAGGAACTTCGTAATCTTTGTACCAAATATAATATATTACTCATTTTTGATGAAGTTATCTCCGGTTTCCGCGTCGGTTTTGAAGGCGCTGCCGGCTTATATGGCATTCAACCTGATATAGTCACTTACGGTAAAATCATCGGTGGAGGATTGCCTGTAGGAGCTTATGCAGCAAATGCAGCTATTATGGGTAGTGTTTCTCCTGAAGGTCCTGTATATCAGGCCGGAACTCTTTCCGGTAATCCTGTATCAATGGCTGCAGGCTTTGCTTCTGCTTCGCAATTGTTGGCCCCCGGTTTTTATGAAGAAATGGAGGCAAAAACGAAACGCTTCGTAAAACGTTTGGAAGATTATTGCAATATGAAAGGATATGAGGTCAGCTTTCCAACAGTAGGTTCTATTTTCTGGATTGCATTTACTAAAGAAACGATCAGTTCGGCAGAGCAGATTGACCCTAAAAGTATGGACAAATTCAAAATCCTGCATTCGGAATTGTTGGATAGAAATGTTTATTTGGGACCTTCCGGCTACGAAGTAGGTTTTATCTCTGCAGCTCATTCCGAGGGACTTTTGGAAGAGGCAACTGCTAAAATATGCAGTGCAATGGATGTGGTTTTTGCTTAAATACCGCGTCTTCAAAAAGTCTAATTGAAAGATTTTTCAATAAACAAACAGGCCGATTAGTGTGCAAACTAATCGGCCTAATCGTTGATGGAGATCTGATATAGATTTCAACTTATACACAAAAAAGAGAAGCGATAAAATTGTTTATTTGACCATTACAGAATTTGAAATATTTTGGAATTTGTTTCTGCTTCTGTTCTGCATGTTTTATTTATCTTTGTCAAATGGCAATATCCGAAATGTATCTTGAGACTTTGAGTCTTACTAATTTTAAAAATTATGAGCTGCAGACCCTTGAGCTTTCCCCGCAACTGAACTGTTTTGTGGGGGAAAATGGTATGGGCAAAACTAATTTGCTGGATGCAATTCATGTGCTTTGTCTCAGCAAAAGCCATTTTATGTCAAGCGATCAGAATTTGGTGAGAACAGGGGAAGATTTTTTCAGATTACAGGGAAAATTCAACAGACAGGGAAAAAGCGAAGATATTGTCGTAAAATACAAATTGAGGGGTAAAAAGCAGATTGAAAGAAATAAGATTCCTTATAAGCGCATCTCCGAACATGTAGGTTTGCTGCCGCTTGTTATTATTGCTCCGGATGACATACAGCTTATCATGCAGGGTTCGGAGGAAAGAAGGCGTTTTTTGGATCTTTGTTTGGTTCAATTGGATCCTGAATATATGCAGCAATTAATATTGTACAATCAGGTTTTGGAACAGCGCAATGCCCTGCTAAGGGCTGCCGATGATCATCATGCCCCCGATTCCTCATTATTGGATATTTATGATGCTCAGTTGCTGAAACCAGCCGAATTTATTTTTAATAAAAGGACTGAACTGATTGAGAAACTGACCACTATTTTTCAGTCCTGCTATGCTGCGATCTCCGGTGAAAGAGAAACAGTTGAAATGCGCTATACTTCTCAGCTTCAGGGTGCTGATTTTGAAATGCTGCTGTTGGAATCAAGAAGAAAAGACATTATTTTACAACGCAGCAATAAAGGGATTCATAAAGATGACCTCGAATTGGAAATAAAAGGACAGCCGCTTAAGCGTTTTGCTTCTCAAGGGCAGCTGAAATCTTATTTGATGGCCATGAAACTGGCTCAGTATGAGTTTTTGAGACAATTTCTAAATATTCCGCCCTTACTTTTACTGGATGATATTTTCGACAAACTCGATGCCACAAGGGTGAGTCAGCTTCTTGATCTTTTGCTCAAAAGAGATTTCGGACAGATATTCATCACAGATACGCACGAAGAAAGGGTAGCAGCTATCCTGAAAACATTGAGTCTTAAATCAAATTATAAAAAATTTATGATCAAAGATGCTCAGGTAATTTCAGAGCAATCTGCCTAATTTTAATTACAATGACTGCTCATTGGACAAAATTATCAAATTGTATATTTTGTAAAGGCAATATTTATTAGTCTTTTGTTGATTTTTTATTTTTCATTTTTAATAGCATAATTATTTTTAATTTTTTTAATTAGAGTAATTAGAATTTATAAAATTTAACATAGAACCATCATTAGAGTTCGCTATGAATCCGAAGGATTCGTTAATCGAAATTTAGAAATTCATCAAAACTGTAATTTTTTTAGGTTGCAAGCTATTTTTAACTTGGACTATTCTTATTTTTGAACTCTTTTAAGCAATGAACAGTTATTTTGTTTTTTAAGCTTATATTATGAATTTATATACACAAACATTATGAGTTTTATTGAAGAACTTCAATGGCGTGGGCTGTTACAGGATATGTCTCCCGGTCTTGATGAAGAAATGGCAAAAGGTCAGATTAAAGGCTATATCGGTTTCGATCCGACTGCAGCTTCTCTGACTATTGGCAACCTGGTCAGCATTATGCTGCTCAAACATTTACAGCTTGCAGGACACAAGCCTATTGTGCTGTTGGGCGGTGCAACCGGTCGTATCGGTGACCCTTCCGGAAAGGACAAGGAGCGCAGCCTGCTCGATTACAGTACATTGGAACGCAACATTGAAAAACAGGGGCAACAATTTGCTTTGTTCCTCGAATTCAAAGGCGACAATGCAGCTGAGATGATCAACAACTACGATTTCTACAAAAACATGAGCATTTTTGAGTTTTTGCGCGATATCGGAAAAAATCTTACTGTTAACTATATGCTCAGTAAAGAATCGGTGAAAAACCGCATCGAATCTGAGTCGGGTATTTCTTTTACTGAATTTTCATACCAATTAATTCAAGGCTACGATTTTCAGCATCTTTGCCTGCAACATAATTGTATTTTGCAGATGGGTGGCGGAGATCAATGGGGAAATATCACCACAGGTACTGAACTGATTAGGAAGGCAGGTGGAAAAGGCTACGGCCTTACCTGTCCGCTGTTGACACGTTCCGACGGAAAAAAATTCGGTAAATCCGAAGAAGGTAATATTTGGTTGGATGGGGAGATGACCTCTCCCTACAAATTTTATCAGTTCTGGCTGAATATTTCAGATGCAGATCTGACCAAGATGTTCCGCATCTTCTCTTTGAGAAGCCGTCCTGAAATTGAAGCATTGGAAATAGAACATGCTGCAAATCCAAATGCAATGAAACGCTTATTGGCAGCTGAACTGACAGAAAGACTTCATGGAAAAGAAGCTTTGGAAGGTGTTATTAAAGCGACCGAAATTGCCTTTAATCCAAAATTGGAACTTTCTTTCCTGCAAAGCTTTACCGAAAAAGAATGGTCAATCATTGCCGAAGAGCTTGATACTGTTTCAGTTTTAAAATCTGAATTGATTTCAGGAATAAATATTGCCGATTTATTGGCCGGGAAACATGTCAGCCTTGAATCGAAAAGTGATGTACGCAGAGCAATAAAAGGCGGCGCCATTGCCATAAATACAGAAAAAGTGACTGATGAAAATTTGTCTGTTAAAGATTCTTCACTGCTTCAGGGTAAATATATGTTCCTTCAAAACGGCAAGAAAAATAAATTTTTGCTGATTGCTAAATAGTTATCATTTCCAAATTATTGGACAGTTTTGGCCGAATACTAAAAAACGCCTTCGAAATTTTTCGAAGGCGTTTTTATTAAAACCGTTTTGGATTCTAATCTTCCATATCTACCTGATTGGCAGCTTCAACAATCAATTGTATATTTCTAAGCGCTGCTTTATAAGCATCTGTATAAATCGGCTCAGAACCTATTACTGCAATCTGTTTTTCAAAAAATTCGAGAATTACCTCCAGCTTTCCTCTGGAATCCAAAGTAGTTTCAAAAATTACTTCTTTGTGATTCTCAATGTCCTCTTCTTTTTCAAGGACAATTTTACCTGCTTTGATTTCATTGTTGAGTCTCGGTTCATTTAAGCCCTCTATTCTTAAAGAGTGACTATGGATGGTAGCTGTTACAATGGAAAAGGCATATTTACTTCTGGTATCGTTCTGATCAATTCTTTTCCAGTAAATTGGAAATTCTCCGCTGCTGTCCAATTTATATCCTCTTGGAATCAGAATTGTTTTAAGGTATTCGGGACTAATAGATTTTGACATATTCAGTATTTATTGAGCTGTAAAGTTACAATAAAAAAGCCGCAACTCAAAAAGTCGCGGCCAAAAGGAATTATGATGAGAAAACTTAGGCAGATTATTCTTCAAAGATGATGGTGATATTACAGTATTGAATTTCAGCTACTTTGTAGTCACGGTCAAATTTGTATTTCAAGGCAACTTTGGCAGTGGTTTTACCCAATTTATCTTCTTTGATACTGGAAAGTTCTTTCATGTACTTGCTGTCCAAAACTTTACCATCTCTGTTGATAGCCAAACGGATTACCATTGTACCTCTTTTTTTGGCGATAGTTCTCAATTCAGCTTCAGGTCTGCTTATTACTTTTCTGCTGAATTTGCCATCGCCATTGTCATTGCCCCAGGTACCGTTTCCATGGTCTCCGTTGCCGTTACCGCCAAGGTTTTCATTGCCGTTACCGTTACCGCCGTTACCGTTACCATTTGGATTTCCAAAATCAGGAAAAGGAAAAGGCAATGGAATTGGAATGAAATTTTCATTATTATTGGGTGTTTCAGGAACAACTACGGTTTCAGTCACAATATTTTCTTCAGTAACAACTTCTTTTGGTTCCTCAGCACTTGGTTTCGGATCAGGTTCTGTAGTCGGCAGCGGTTGACTGCTGCTGCGGGAACTGCTGTTACTGGTAGTATGGCTCATGACAACATCTGTATTGAGCTCAGTATATATCTTTTTAGGTTGATTTTCAGCAAGCTCAATATTAGTGCTCTCCGTTTCGTAGATATATTGAGTGTAGGGTATCAATGCTATAGCAATGAGAACACCGTGGAACAGAAAGGTTACTATCAAACCTCTTCTTTTAGCCTTTTTTTCTTTTTCCTGCGCTTTCATAATATTTTTGATTTTAATTGATTTTCCTAATATATTTCTCTTCTATAATTGTATTAGGTAATAAAACCGTGCCAAGTATTAATACGGCAGATTAAAATTTTTGTTCGAATATAAAATGATATTAATGTAAAAAGCCGATCAGATTTAGCGCTGATCGGCTTTTAGAATGAAAATTTTATTGATTATAAAACTCAGCAATCCCAACGGGATTAGTTTGCGGCCTTTTTTAACTTAAAATATTGATCATGCAAATAAACTTTGCGTTAAAATTGCTTAAGGATGAGTATTTTCTACAAAGGAATATTGCCATGTTTTTTCTTAGGCATCACTGCTACTTTGTTCTCCAACATTTGG
>JBIKQC010000225.1:0-7538 GCA_044349855.1 Saprospira sp. | reverse complement strand
GCGCCTCATATACCCTGCGGTGCACCTCCGCCATCTCCAGATTCGGATCAAGCGCAGTTTTTATTCGGATCAGTTGCCCATGCTTTTCAAGATCCAATGCGGCTTCACGTAAACTTTTGTACATAACTTTCAGATAGTTTTCAAAATAGAAAATGTAGGGACTTTAGGTTGCAATCAAAAAATCACAATATTGTTAACAAAGAAAAGGTCGGAAAGATTAGTTTTGGTTTAAAACAAAAAATGAAATATTAAACCAAATCCGTCATTAGAAATTCTGGTCGCTTCTCGGAGCCTTCGGGTTCGCTTCTCGGAGCCTTCGGGTTTATCACAAAATCTAAACGGATCCGGGTTAAAAAAATGCTTGGGCATTCGTCAAAATAGACCATTTTTATTAATGCTTTGCATGTTTTTTTATAATAAAATAATATTTTTTGAAGATTTTGTATCTTAGCTATATTAACTATTTGATTAAAAATTTTTTAGAGCTCAAATGTTAAATTTATGTATCAAGATGGACACAAAACAAATCAAAACACTTAGCACTGCTTGTACTTACTTTGCTATTTAATATTGCACTAAGGGCCTAAAGCGTACATTTTAATTACGGCAATGTTACGAATGCTTCATATAATTTATCAGATTTACGCAATATTACCTTTGATGCCGATCTGATGAACATGTATTCAATCAGCAAAAACAAAAATATTAGGAAAATTATCAACTACCAGAACAAATAAAATGACAAAAAACATATCAAAAGTATTATTTATGCTGGGTTTAGCCCTTTTGGTTGGAGCATCAAGTTTCGCGCAAACTATTGCCCCACAATCGGTAAACAGCGCTGGGGTGAAAATGACCCAAAGTAATGGCTCTCTCAGCTTTACCGTGGGAGAACTGGTCGTTTTGACTCAAATAGATGCCAACGGCAACAGCCTGGGTGGCGGATTTACCAACAGCTCCACTATCAGCACCACTGTGCTTTCAGTACAGGAACCTGATGCAGCTGTTCTTCAAGTTTCTATTTTCCCGAATCCGACGACGGATCTGGTACAGCTGCAAATCAAGGAAGCAAATATAGATGAAATGGAACTGGAATTTAGCGACTTAACCGGAAAGATACTTTACAGTGCCCAATACCGTCTGATGAATCAAAACATCGGTATCAATACCGCCGGCTATCCAAGCGGTGTATATCTGCTGACATTAAAAAAGTCAAATGGGCAAATTTTAGGAACTTATAAAATTGTAAAACATGAAAAATAACAACATGAAAAATAACAACATGAAAAATATATACCTATTGCTTTCTTTTTGTTTTTCTTTTTTAGCATTTGCCCAGGCACAGATTCCTCCACAGGCTTTCAATTATTCGGGAGTGGCACGCAATTCAACAGGACAACCCATAGCAACTACAAATATTGGTGTACAGATTTCAATACTTAAATCATCTACAACAGGAACAGTGCAATACTGTGAAAACCATATAGTGAATACCGATGCTTATGGTTTATTTAATTTAATAATTGGAACCGGAGGAATACAAAGCGGCTCTATGTCTGCTATCAATTGGAGCAATGACAACTACTACCTCAAGGTAGGTATGGATGTTAATGGTGGGACTAATTTTCTCGACATGGGTACTACGCAATTGTTATCAGTACCTTATGCATTGCATTCAAAAACTGCAGACAGTATAATAGGGATGTTAAATGAGACTGACCCACTTTTTACTTCATCGATAGCAAGTTCAATTTCTGCTATTGATACGCTAAGATGGAATAATAAACAAAATACTTTAACACCTGGAAGCGGAATCGTTCTAATTGGGGATACTATTTCTAGTGTAAATCAATATCAAACTTTAAATATCAGCAATGATACAATATTCTTAACAAATGGTGGATTTGTCAAGCTTCCTAATAACAGTGTTGGAAGTATTGCTTCGCCATTAATTTCTACTAATGGTGTAATAGGCATTACTTCCAATTCCGCAACTTTTGAGGGTAATATTCAAAATGCCACACAAAATCAAATTACTGAGCGTGGTTTTGTTTACTCTACATCACCTTTTCCAAATATAAATTCTAATAAAATAATTGTTGGTACAGGTATAGGAGTTTTTAGTATTACTACTGATTTAAATAATCCATTATTTAATCAAAATACAACTTATTATGTTCGAGCTTATGTGATTACAGAGAATACTATACCTATCTACGGCAATGAAGTTAGTTTTACAACTTTAGCTGTTGGTCAAATTGGACAAGGAGGAGGTACAGTTTTTTTTGACAAAGGTGTTGTAAGCAATGGATGGAGATATTTGGAAATATCAAATTCAGATATTGGACCTGGAGTAACTTGGGGTTGTGATGGTTTAGATATTATTGGTATTTCACCAGCATTTGGAAGTGGTCAGAATAACACAAATGCAACTGTAGCTTCTTGTAATGATGTAGATTTTGCAGCCAAAGTATGTGATAATCTTATCTTGGGAAATCAAAATGATTGGTTTTTGCCATCACTTGGTGAAATTAATTTAGTTTTTTTTAATTCAATCAATAACGTAATTAATCTAAATAATACATTTTATTGGACCAGCACTAGTACAGATGGATATTATGCTAATATTTTCCATGGATATACCGGGGTCTTCCCAATGAGTACAAATAAATTCCAACCTTTTCCGTTACGTGCAGTCAGAGCTTATTGATTGAGTTATTGTTTCTTTGATTGGCCTTCTCAGCATCTTTAATAAGCATTTCAACATATTCTACACTAACTTCTGCAGCGTCAGCTATATCCTTGATGCTGAGCTTTCCTTTTTTGTAAAAGGATAAAATCATCTTGTCTTTTTCCATTTTCTCTCCTTAGAGTTTACCTTCGAGTTTACCTTTTTTATAGGTGAAAGTGTCTTCTATCTTTAGATCCAGTGCCATACTATTTTGAATATAATGTTGAATAAAGCCATCTAAATTACGAAGTTTTGATAAAAACCATAACTTGATATCAAAGACATAACAAAGGGTACAAATTACTTCTTATTGGCCTTCTCAGCATCTTTAATAAGCATTTCAACATATTCTACACTAACCTCTGCAGCGTCAGCTATATCCTTGATGCTAAGCTTTCCTTTTTTGTAAAAGGATAAAATCATCTTGTCTTTTTCCATTTTCTCTCCTTCGAGCTTACCTTCGAGCTTACCTTCGAGCTTACCTTCGAGCTTACCTTCGAGTTTACCTTCGAGTTTACCTTCGAGTTTACCTTCGAGCTTACCTTCGAGCTTACCTTCGAGTTTACCTTTTTTATAGGTGAAAGTGTCTTCTATCTTTAGATCCAGTGCCATAGTATTTTGAATATAATGTTGAATAAAGCCATCTAAATTACGAAGTTTTGATAAAACTTCAATCTGATTAACAAATTTTTCCATCTGATTAGTTTCATTCAGGATAATTTTTGCCTTGAAAAAAATATCGTGGGTGATTTCTTCAACAGTCTTGTCCTCAAAATCAGCCAAAATGGCCAAAACTAGTTCTTCTGGTCTGTCAGACTTTAAAAAAGTTTTGTAGGAAAAATCCTGAATGCTTACTAATTTATAAGAAAATGTATTGTTACCGTCCTGATATATGTTCTGCATTTTGGATTTTCCCTTTCCAAAATAAAATACCAGCTGAATTATGCGCATTTCATACTTTCGTAAAAGCATGGCGTGGTATTCAATCATTCTGAAAATCATCTTCGGATCATCTCTGCTTTGTGCTTCGGCATGCAGAATGAAATTATCATTCGGATTTTGATATTTAAACAAGCGCAGAAAATCTGTTTTCTTCTCCCTGGTTTTTTGCAGGTCGGTTGAAAGTTCCTCTGCTTTTTGGTAATTGTTATTAATATACTTTTTACTGAGGGTCATGTAAACGGAATCCATGATCTCCTTGATGATTTTGTCGTAATGGTTCGGCATTTGAGTAAATGGGGTTTATTTTTTGCAAATATATACCCCGAAAATGACAAAAGCAAGTAGAAAAAACAAATTAGTTGAAATAATATGTTTTTTATTGGCGACAGCTAGATGTCTTTTTTGCAGAAATGATTATGCTATTTTCGGTATTTAATATTTATTAGATTTTTTTAGATAAAAATTAAATAGATTTGTGAATTGTAAACCTCGAAAAACAACTATATGACAAAAAAATTATCAAAGCAATTATTATTGCTGGGATTAACCCTTTTGGTTGGAACATCAAGTTTCGCGCAAACTATCGCTCCGCAATCGGTCAACTCTGCCGGAGTAAAAATGATCCAAAGCAATGGATCTCTCAGCTTTACGGTGGGAGAATTAGTTGTATTACAACAATACGATACAAACGGCAATAGTCTGGGTGGCGGATTTACAAATAGCTCCACCATCAGTACCACAGTGTTGTCTGTTCAGGAGCCGGATGCAGCTGTTCTTCAAGTTTCCGTTTTTCCTAATCCAACGACAGATTTGGTTCAAATTCAAATCAAAGAAGCCTCTATTGAGGAAATGGACTTGGAACTGACCGACCTATCTGGAAAGACCCTTTTCAGCGGTCACTATCTCCTGATGCAGCAAAACATCGGTATCAATACAGCGAACTACCCTGTAGGTGTATATCTCCTGACATTAAAAAAGCCCAATGGGCAGATTTTAGGTACTTATAAAATTGTTAAACAGTAAAAATCTATATCATGAAAAACATAGCTCTTTTTTCAACTTTCTGCTTTTTACTCTTCTCTTTAGTAGTAAAAGCACAAATGCCACCGCAGGCCTTCAATTATTCTGCTGTGGCACGCAACTCAACAGGCCAACCGATAGCAACAACTACCATTGGCGTGCAAATCTCTATTCTGAAAACTTCTGCCACCGGCGCAGTGCAGTATAGCGAAAATCACTTGGTTGTTACTGATGCTTTTGGTCTTTTCAATCTAGTGATTGGTGCAGGTGCCGTTCAAAGCGGTTCAATGGCAACAATAGATTGGAGCATTGACAATTATTACCTAAAAGTAGGTATGGATGCAGCAGGTAGCACAAACTTCTTAACTATGGGTACTACGCAGTTGTTGAGTGTGCCTTATGCGTTGCATGCTAAAACTGCTGAAAGTATAGTTGGAGGCGGTTCAGGCGGTGGTGGTTTTACACACTACATTGGCGAAGAATTTGGCGGTGGAGTTGTTTTCCATTTATGGAAAGATGCACAGGGGGTAGAACATGGTTTGATCGTGGATAAAGTTGACCTAAGCATGAGCCAAGTCTGGAGTAATATGGACATAGATTTAATCGGTCCCTTATCCCAGAGTAGTTGGGATGGGCTTAGCAATAGTAATGCAATTGTAGCGCAGGCTGGGCATACCAATAGCGCTGCTGCACTTTGTTTGAACTCTACTAATGGTGTGCAAAGCGACTGGTATTTGCCATCAATTGATGAGTTAAGTCTTTTATGGCATAGCCGATTCAATATAAATAAATCTTTATCAGCAATTGGAGGGGCAACAGTTTTGCCATTTTCTGCCACCTATTGGAGTAGTACGGAGACAGACGACAGCAGTGCGTGGTTCTTCAACTTCGAGGATGGGTTACCCAACGGCAGATATAAGGGCAACCCAATCTATGTTCGTGCGGTTCGCGCTTTTTAACAATTTAACAATTTAACAATTTTATACTGCGAAGCGGTCGGGTTTTATCATACACACAGGCTGCAAACCCCAAACATTTTGCAGCCTGTTTTGTTTTAAATCTTAAACTTTATTAGACGAAATGCAGATACAACGCCTCAATATGGACAATTCCTGGTATCTCGGCTTCGAGGGACTCAGATTGCTGGTCGATCCATGGCTAGAGGGTACTGAGATTGACTTTTTTCCCTGGTTCAATACACAATGGCATAGAACCAAACCAATGGATTATGCTGAATTGCCTGCCTTTGATGCCGTGCTCATCACCCAAAAATATCCCGATCATTTTCACAAAGAAACCCTGAAAAAAATAAATCCGGCCATAGTAATTGTCCCATCTAGCATTGAAAAAATTATCCGGAAACTTTTGCCCGAAGCAGAGATTATTGTACTAAACAAAAAGAACACTTTCTTTGAAAAAAATGGAGTAAAAATTAGTTTTTATGCAAGTGGCAGAATGATAGACCCCATCTACGATGCCTTTATGATAAGCGATGGGAAAGAATCGGTCTTTATTGCAAGTCATGGTTATTTTATCTCAGAAAAAGCTATGTTTTCGGAACAAACAGTGAAACTGCTCATTTGTCCATTCAACGAATTTCAACTGCCTTTTTATTTGGGGGGCACTATCTCTCCGGGTCTAAAAGGAATATTGCACCTCAATGAAAAATTGAAACCTACACATATTGTTGCAACACATGACGAGGACAAACACGCTAAGGGATTGGTTATAAAAACGGCAAAAGTAACCCGCAACAGTGCCGAAGATTTGCGCAAGATTGCGCCATTAAAAGATAAAATTTTGGAAATTAACGATTATAAAGTTCTCGCATTATGAGTCATCAAAAATCAAAAGCAGTAGTTGAAATTATAATTATTTACCTATTGGTAGGAATTAGCGGCTATTTGAGTTACTTTTTTATCAATCCCGGAAATGAAATGCTGCGATTTTTTATCGCTGATTTAGTTATGACTGTGGTGGTATTTGCCTTTTCATTATTAAAGAAGAATAGCAGCGCCTACGATGCCTATTGGTCGGTTATACCATTTTATTTTGTCTTAGTTTGGGCATATGATTCAATGGGACAATGGGAGGCAGCACATTATCTTACAGCATTCAGTATTTCATTTTGGTCTTGGAGACTCACCCACAACTGGTATAGAAGCTGGTCGGGCTGGGATCATGAAGACTGGCGCTATGTCAATTTCCGTAATCAGTTTGGCAAACATTTTCAATGGATTAACTTTTCTGCCATTCATTTGTATCCAACCTTGATTGTTTTTTTGAGCATGACCGGGCTTTTTTATTTGTACGATTCAACGACACAAGAACTCAATCTGCTCATTATCTTAGGTAATATCATTGCAATTGTTGGAACCCTATTCGAACTTTTTGCCGATAATACACTCTACAAAGAGCGAAATAACCCCTTAAGGCAAAAGGGAACAAGTATTAGAAAAGGTTTGTGGAACTACTCGCGCAATCCGAATTATATGGGTGAAATCCTCTTTTGGTTTGGACTAGCTGCAGTAGGCCTTGGCGCGGCTGCACCTTATTGGACACTATTAGGTTCTATCGGCATGTTTGCGATGTTCGTATTTGCTTCTATTCCGATGAAGGAAAAAAGATTGTTGAAAACCAGAACCGATTTCGAGGAGTATAAAAAATCGGTATCTATGCTCATTCCTTTGCCTCCAAAGGTAGATTGAGTATCAGAATGAAACAATCAGACTAAAAATTAAAATCTAAGGTAAACCTTACCGAAAACTTTTGGGCATTGGGATTCTGCCAATAATTAACCCGCCAAAGGGCATCTATACGAATAAATTTAAAGATATTTTCTATA
>JBIKQC010000224.1:0-7543 GCA_044349855.1 Saprospira sp. | reverse complement strand
GCTAATTTTTTAAGGTATAAACCCGGTCAAAAACGTGGGCACTACGAAAGCTATTTCATTAGGGCCAATCACAGTTCTGAATCAAAAGCATTCTGGATTCGCTATACCCTTTTTTCTCCCGATAAGCATCCGGAAAAAGCCATGGGCGAACTTTGGGCTGTCTATTTTGATGGCAAAAAGCAGGAACAGCATGCTGCAAAGGCAGAGTTTCCGATTGGACAATGTGTATTGAATGAAACCAATTTCAACTTAAAAATCGGTGAAAGCAGTCTAAATTCAGTAGCTGCAAAAGGTCAGGCCCTCGATATCAATTGGGATCTGAAATATAAAAGCACAGAAAATCCTTTATTTTTTTTGCCCCTCAATTTTTATCATCTGCCCTTTCCAAAGGCCAAGTCACTGGTTCCTCAACCTTTTTCAACATTTAACGGAATACTTCAGGTAGGCGCTAACAAAATCGAAATAAAGGACTGGATGGGCAGTCAGAATCATAACTGGGGGGAAAAACATACCGATTATTATGCCTGGGGACAGGTAGCTGGATTTGACAATTCGCCGGATACTTTCTTGGAATTAATAACCGCACAATTAAAATTTGGTCCTATAAAAACTCCGATGATGACAATACTTGTACTTCGTCATAAAGGCAAGGAATACAGGCTCAACAACCTCAAACAATGGTTCACAGCCAAAGCCAAATTCAAATACTTCGATTGGACTTTTGAATGTGAAAATAAGGACATTAAGATAAAAGGACGTATTTTTGCACCCGCAGAATTCTTTGTTGGATTGCGTTATCCAAACCCTCCCGGCGGCAACAAATACTGCCTAAATTCAAAAATAGCATCCTGCGATCTAAGTATTGAAGAAAAAGATAAAATAGGAATAAAAGAAGCAGTTCATACCGACTTCCGTTGTGCATTTGAAATTTTAACCGACGATAAAACCAGACATGGAGTGGAAATCCTTTTTTAAAAAACAGAACAAAGCTAACCTGAAGGGTAAGTTTGTACTCATCACCGGTGCCGCACAAGGCATTGGACTGCATACCGCATCTGAATTTGCCAATGCAGGCTGTAACTTGATTTTAACCGATATCAACGGCGAAAAACTGGAGGAAGCCCGTCAGCGGCTTTCCAAAAAAGGGGTCAAGATTGATACCTACGTAGTCAATGTATCTGATAAAAAAGGGGTTGAAGCCTTAGCCAAAGAAGTGTTGGAAAAACATGGCAAGTTGGATATTCTTATCAACAATGCCGGTATCGGTCATAATGATGACCTGGAAGACACCTCCATAGAAACATGGGAAAAGCTCATCAATGTTAATTTTTGGGGCTCACTCTACCATATTTACGCCTTCCTGCCTGCCATGAAAGAAGCGGGAAAAGGTCATATTGTAAATGTTTCAAGCGGTCAGGCTTTTTTTCGTATGCCAACCTGGGGTGCATATGCAGCCATCAAACTGGCTATGGGTGTCATCAGTGAAATCATGCACTATGAATTGCGCCGTTACAACATTAAAGTAACCACAGTTTATCCATATATGGTGAATACAGGTTTCTACAAAGATGTTGAATCTGACACCTTGGGAGGCCGACTTTCCATGATGCTGTTGCCGCTCTATTCTCAAAAACCGGAAACGGTTGCCCGGATAATTTTCAAAGCAGTTTCCTCGGGTAAAAGAGTGGAAATGGTCAATCCGTTAAACAATGTTGCCAAATATCTGAATGCCTTTCCTATCACATCAGATTTGCTCAACAAAACCCTCACTTTCTTTTTGAGTGAAAGCAATGAAAAATTGCTGGAAAAAATACCCGGACTTCAAACAGCGCTGTTGACACTTATGGCGCTAAGTTCACAAGCACAGGCTGCTGCAGGACATATGGGCTTTAAAATGGATGAACTGATGCAGGGCGAACATGAATTTGTTGACGGATTCGGCACTGAGGGCAAAAAACCTATGTTTTTCAAAGTAACTTGGGGTACAAGCCAATTATTGGAATGGCTTAATCCATTCAGCGACAATTTCATGGTAAATGACCTCGAAGGTACTGTTACAATTGACGGACTTTGTGAAAACGCGCACTGTAAAGGCAAATTGGAACTTAAATATTTTACAGAACAGAAAATCCGCTATACTTTTGAATTTGAAGCTTATGGAGATGTATATGAATTCATTGGAGAGAAGCGCAATATCTATCCTTGGAATCTTCCTTATTCGCATACCTGCTGTTTCGGAGAATTAAAACTGAAGGAAACAGGTGAACTGGTATCAAAATCTGTAACGCATTTCCGAATGGACACTTTGCCGGAATTTTTGAGCAGTTTTAAAATAGTAAAAGTTTAATTCGATAATGTTTGATATTTATCTTTATTCGAAACTGAGATAATGCCAAAATGTTTGATTATCAATATGTCGTTTAATTTAAAATGAAAACAAACAAAATTTCGAAATATATTTGAATATAGCTGCCAAAATGGCGGGTCTTGTAAATCTCTACCTGTTACACTCTGTTAAAAACTATATTTATTTGTTTAAATATGGCTTGAATGTAGAACTCAAGAATATATAAACATCATCATTAGTAATAGCCCTATCTTCAAAAATATTTATTTCTTCAAAGCATAATTTAAACCAAAATTGGTTATCATAATGCATTTTATTTTCACATAGTTTAATTCGATAATGTTTGATATTATTTAAGAATGTATTTATTTCTAAGTTCAAAAGTTTAGGGGCCTTTGTGGCCTTTGAGGGATGACTTAAATCATATATCTTTTCCATCTATTTGTAAAATTATCAATTTTTATTAAATTTGTTAATATTGATTATAGTAGTATCACGTTTAATGATGAGTTTTTTTAATATTTCTTCGTCAGTTTTACCGCCATTATGATACTTTCTTACTATTACTTCCTTTATTACATGCTCTCCATTGTCCAATTTTTCTAACTTCCAATCGGGCATTTCCTCCAACAACTCACCCTTTTTGGGGTATTTATCAAAATCATCCCAGCCGGTATCAATATGAGAAAAGCCTTCGGCCGAATACAAAATGTTAAAATCATTATCTTTAAAACTGACAATATCAAGCCTTTTATGGTATTCACCCTGACGTAAAAGATCAGATAGGAAAACCAGTTCTTTTATACCGTCGTTATTAAGATCAACTATTTTATCAATTTCAGGCAATAAAGTCGGCATAGCGTTTACCAATTCTAAACTGTCGGCACATTTAAAAAACATGAGTAAATTATCATCCACTATTGATGTACTTGATTTTCCTTTTACCAATATCATCCAATGTTTTTGATCTGCACTCAGAAAATAATCTTCCTCAGCAAATATATTTCCATTTTCTACAATTTCGAAAAAATCAAAAATGCCTTCTTTGCTTCTGTCTTTAATTACTTCTTTTGCATAATTATACACAAACTCTTTATCTTTCAATATTGAACAGTCTAATTGAAAATGATGCGGTTCTTCAATTTCATCAGTTAACTCCAGTTTTTTATTACTGTTAACACAGGAAGAAAGTAAGGCAAAAAATATCAAATATTTATACATATCAGTTTAACTTTCAAAAATTCATTAAAAATCTTTTAACTTATTTTTTCTTTCTTCTTCAAAATACTCTTTTACATCATTATCCATCTTAGTAATTTTATAAATAACCTCTGTACAAATTAAATTACTTATCATCAATGCAAATAATCCATTGGTTGAAAACAGTAAATCAGAGCCGGTAAAAAACATGAGAACGCCCAAACACAAAAGGGTTAAACAATGAAAAACTGATTTGTGATTTTGATAATAGAATGCTTCAATTTTTTTCATGGCCGTCTATATTAAAAGGTTAATTTATGTAAACTCATCGTCATTATACATGCGCTGTTGCTCTACAGGACGAGCAACATTAGCTCTCTTTTCGTATTCTATTTTGTAAATTTCAGGAAATTCATGATAATAGAAATTGTCTTTTAAAAAAGCGACATCCATGAATTCATGAGAATATCTGTAAACAGCCGGCAGTTCAGCGTAACTAATCAGCCCGGACCTGAAATATTCTAATATTAAACAATAATTATTTTTAATAAAATCAGGTAAATCAGTATAAAACACTTTCTTTTCAGATAGAAGAGAAATAACTATTTCTTCCGGTAATTCATCATTTTGAAGTTTTGAAATTATTTTAGGATTGCGTGTTAAAGAATTTTCGAAAAATTCATCAAATATCTCTTTAGAAAAAAAATCAACTGCACCTGGGTCTTTTTTAATGGCAAGCTCTGCTACTTTCCAACAATTCAGCACCTTTTCTCGAAAATATTGTATGAATTGAATATTTCCAGCTGGCAATTTTTCAAGCAAATATTCCGCTAATTGAATATTATTTAATACTTTTTCAGGAAGCGTTAAAAGAAAACTTAAATCATATTTATTTTCAATTAAATACAAAATTAAATCTTTATCAAATTCTGTTTGTTCTAACATTAATCTCCAAAGAAAGCTATCATTCGGATATTTTTTAAAAAGTGTTATTGTATTGTCTGATCCTGACAAAATATGAAAATAAAAATCCTCAGTCAAGTTATTTATCTCAGCGTTAATTTCAACGGATTGGAGTGAATTAATATGAAATGTTTTGCATAAATGGTCAAATTTCAGTACGCCTTTCGGGTTAAGCTCAAAATTTAGCTTATAAGGGTTGTCAAAAACAATTTTTCCTTGTGTATTAATAACTGCATAATGCCCAAAATAAGAACCGGAATTTAATGGGATCCCTCTTGCAAAATAATGTTTATTTAATGCATCTTCATTAGTATCATTAACTGTGACAGGCAACTTATGTGTTTTCGGAAAATTAGGGTATAATAATTCAAATTCAGCTTTTGAAATATTGGTTTCAATACTACCGGAAGCTAACCAGGACTCGGTTTCATACCAAAGTCCCTTAGGAACTTTAAACTCAGGATTTAATATAAAAACCCTAGCATATCCATCTGTAAAAAAATCAGCTTCTCCGTAAATAAAATCAATAACAGGGTTAAAAGAATTGTCTACATAGCCCCATTTTCCATTAAGGCAGACAGCCTCAAGCTGTTCCGAGAAAATGGAACCGGCATTAAAACAGGTTGGCGAAATTGCTTTATCATTTTTATCAACCAGTGCATTTCTTTTAAAGATAGTATAGTCCTCATAAAAAACAAAACACCGCCAATCATATCTTCCAGCAACGTATCTTTCATCCCTTAGTAAATGTGGTATCTGTTCTGCAGCAATAAGTCCTTTTTTTGCCCAAGTATAAAAGATTTCCAGAATTGCAGACCTATTATTTTGAAAATATCCTTGTGAAACCCAATGCCAAAAATCAAGATCATCACAAATATTCAAGTTATGACATAACAGAATTTCATTCGCAATGCATTTCATTTCTTCGGAATTGAACATACCCCAAAACTCTGAAGTTGCATCATAATAATCTCCATCTTTTGGTAAATTATTATTTTTATCGTCCAATAGCTGACTAAGTATTACATAAAATGATTCAAACTCAAGCTCTGATTGAAACAGTAAATCAAGCGAATGCATCAGTCGAAGGGATGCTGAATTCTCCTGATAAGTATCTGTTATGCTTGCAGTTTCGTAAATAAAGTTTTTATAATTCGAATGTAGTCCATCAAAAGCAAATCCTTCAAGTGTACAGCCATCTTCCAGTAATTGCTGATAGGCTGATTTTAGCCAAAATAAATTATATTTATCAAATATAGAATCATCATATCTTCCATTATACCTGATAAAAGTGAGCAAATCCATAGGGATAGTTTCAGGTATCCAAAGAATTGGATCCCAATACATGAAATAACGTTTTTCATTATTAGGCAGAATGAAAGAGAAAACTATTTTTGCCATAACAATTTAATTTGAATTTTATTAAAAACCAAAACGGGATGAATGCCATTTTTTTTCACAAGTTGTGCAGTAATAACTTATTACGCCCAATCGATTTCCAAGGAAAATAAAACCGATCCCAGCAAACAAATATATAAAAAAATCAGTAAATGAAGGGTTTTGTAAAACATTAACTGCAGCGCCCAACAACATACAAATTCCGAAAAAATACCCTATAAATTTTAAAGGTTTAGACCGATCACTGTTTATCTCTTTACCATGAAAATTAGGACATTTCATAATTATTAAAATTTTTATAATCTATAAAGCATTCATAGAAAATACATCTTCACCGTATTCTTCTTTCATAATGATGGACAAAAGCAGACTTTGATCCCAATATTCATATCTTTTTTTCTTATATCGAAAACAAGATATACCATCTGAATTGTTGTAAACTCTTATACTTTCAAATTCGTCCGCTGTTAATATATACTTGTTTTCCTTTTTAGTTTTATACCAATATTTTTCAATTTCAAAAATATAGTCATAAAAGGACACAGCTTCTCTTGTCAGTAAAAAATCAACTTCGAACTCATTTGCTATTTCCTTAAAAAGATTGAACCATGGATTTTCCTCATCCCAACCGCTTTCAAATGAAAAACATTTAGCTTCCTTATCGATACTTGCATAAGGCAAACTAAATTTGTAATCCTTTTTTGTAAACTTACGAAGCTCATCTATAATATGTGTTCCTGTAAATTTTGAAAGAATGTAATCAAAAAAAATATTTATTTTTTCGTCTTCACCGAAGACTTGCATTCCGATTATCAGTTTACTCATAATGATCTGTATTTTATATATTTTTGTTAAAAAAAATATTCCTTCATTGCTGTCATAAAACCGGGCTCATCAATAGGAAAACCTGAATTTGAACCTATTACGCTGTCAAAACCGCAGTAAGGACAAGCTACATAATAGGGGTCCTCAATTCCATTTATATCATTTACTTCTTCTATCAATTCCGGAATAAATTTTTCCAAACAGTAAAAACAGGCACAGAAGTCGCTTGAAAGAATCTCTTCATTATATGAACTGTGCGAATGCGCCTCTTTCAGGTACTTTTTAGTGTATTTCATAAAATTTTCATATTGAAAATATTTTAAAATAACTTCTCCAAAACAAAAATATGATAATTTGTCAATTTACCAAATAAATAATTAGTTCGAAGCTCTTCTTACAAAATAAGTTATATTCCGGTAAATTATTTATTCCAATTGAACAATTTTTATGTTGCTGTATTTCTTCCTATCTTTAAGTATTGATTCAAGTACTTCATCATCGCCAACAATTTCAGCTGTTTGGGATAACAGGTAAGTTGAAAATTTATTGACCCTAACACTTCTACCCTGATAATCTTCATGTTTATTAACGTTATACTTAGTAATAAACCTATTTGATTCCAGTTTATAATTGACAATTCTGATTTCTTCTTCAAATGTTTCAGGGTCATAAACAGTATCTATAACTTCCTTGTCAAAAAAAATGGTATCTGTTATTTCAACTTCAAATAATTGAATTTCCTTTGGACGTTCAACATAATAACTCAGCGACCCGGAAATCGAAAATCTAGGAATATTCCACCATTCATCC
>JBIKQC010000223.1:0-7558 GCA_044349855.1 Saprospira sp. | reverse complement strand
TTAGCCAACAGCTTCTTTTTCCTTTTTAACGCTGCGCCCATGAAAAGTCTTTTATTCGTAATTTTAGTCTTCATAATTGCTGTTCAAACGGTACAGTCACAGATGCCAAATTCCAAAATGAGCATCGATCTTTACCGTTATTGTCATAATTCGGAAATTGGAGACAAAACAGCCGCTAGCATTCCAGTTTTAATAAAAGGTGAACCCAAAAGCATTGAAGCGCTGACTGAAAAGCACAAAGGCCTATTTAAATATAGTGTTGGAGACATATCTTCTGTAATAATTCCTCAAGAATCCATTAAAGTATTTTATGAAAATCCTGCAGTTAAAAGAATGGAGTATCGAAAAGTTATAAGCGATGAACTCTTTTTTGAGGATTCAACAGCTGATAACAATAACAACATAAGACCTGTTCATCAGGGAGTTGGGATTTTGCCGCATGGTTTCAGAGGTGAAGGAATTGTTTTGGGAATTATTGACGATGGTTTTGAGTGGAAACACCCTGATTTTTTGAATAATGACAGTACAACACGCATAAAATATTTATGGGATCAGTACCATATCAATCCCGATTTTTTTGAAGATTTCTATGCCTATGGTTCTTCTTGGGATGCTTCCGAAATAAATTCAGGTCTTATAACACATACGCCGGGAGTTCATGGCTCACATGTTTTGGGAACTGCCGCAGGGAACAGCCGTGCAGCCAATAAATATACTGGCATTGTTCCCGAGTCGGATATCATAGCGGTTTCCATTAATGAAGGCAGCAGCGGATTTCTAAGTTCTTTTGTTGACGGTATTCACTATATATTTTCAAAAGCAGGCGAACTTCAACAGCCCTGTGCCATAAATTCCAGTCTCGGAACCTATTACGGATCTCATGATGGCCGTGATTTGTACACCGCTCTTATAGACTCTATGCTGACAATTCCGGGCAGAGCGCTCATACAGGCAGCAGGTAATGCAAGACAACATAATATTCATTGGCAGGCTGAACTAACTGCTTCAAATGATACAGCAAGAGTTTGGCTAGAGCCTGTCACCACATCTTATGCAATTCACGCTTATGCATATTCAGATACAGCCGACTTTAACCGGATGAATTTTTCTTTGGAGTGGATTGATCGGGTTAACTATAATTTGAAGGGAAGTACTGTTTCTTTTAATGTGCTGAGAGATTTTGATTTAAGCAATGGACTGCCGGCATTGCTGAAAGATACCCTTTTTTACAGCGGCGGCTTTCCTGTAATCCTGGAAATTTATATTGAGCAGTGGGCCGGTGTTTATGAAATCTATTTTGAAATTTATAACAGAACTAATACCACTGATTACTGGCAGCTGACTTTGAGCGGTCCGGGAAAGCTAGATATGTGGAGCAATTCAACAGTGATGGGTAACTCAAATCTAATAATGAACGGAGCTGCAGCGCATTATATCAATCCTGATAACGAACAGAGTATTGTAGGATTTTGGACCTGTTCCGATAAGGTAATTACGGTGTCTTCTTATCAAAATATGGCCTGGCTCGAAAACTATAACGGCGATACTGTTTCCTTATCCACGGCAGGTTGGCTTCCTCCCGGCATTTCACATTTTTCGAGTTTGGGGCCAACTCGCGACGGACGTCAAAAGCCTGATATTACGGCACCCGGCGGACAGGTCATGTCGGCTGCACCATTGTCAACACTTGTTTCACATCGCAGCAATGCCTTTGCTTATCTCGACAAAGAAGGCTGGCATGTATCCAATCGTGGAACCTCTATGGCAGCACCTATGGTGGCCGGAGCAGCAGCCCTTTATTTACAGTGCAGACCTGATGCAAGGGCAGTTCAGATAAAAGCCGCTTTAGAAGCCTCCGCCCGTATCGATACCTGTGTTTTTGCCCAAAGTCAGTTGCTGCCTAATATTCACTGGGGTTACGGGAAATTGGATGTGTACAATCTTATCTCCGGATGCATGGTCTACGGTTGTACTGATAGTGCTGCTTTTAATTACAATCCGGCCGCACATTTGGATGACGGTTCTTGTTTTTTGGTTTCCAATATTAATGTTTTGGAAGATGCGTTTTTGCAAATTGCGCCAAATCCTTTTTCCAATACTTTGCAGATACAATCTGATCTGCCGGAAGGGCAGGAGGGGCAGCTTCAGATTTTCGATCTTTTGGGTCAGGAACTTTGGTCTGCGAATCTTAAGGCAGGAAATCAGCAGCTTATTTGGGACGGATCCAAATATCCAGCAGGTATTTATATTGTGAAAATAAGCAGTTCAGGGAAACAGGTTCGCACTGTTATGCTGAGTAAATTGTAAGGAGGAAAAATCAGCCACATAAAAACCAAAACCCCAATCCGGTAGGAAAGGGGTTTTCTGTGCGGCAACAAATTTTGATTACATTTTTAATATTAAAAGGCTTTGTATATCATTTTATAGCAAATTATTTCTCCAGTTGACCGATTTCCTTTTTTACTATATTTCTATAAGTGTCCTTATGAACATAGTAGGACATGCGAGAAAGTTTCAGATAATTGTAACCGCCGGACATATCGGGATTTTTGCCCTTTTTTCTATCTTTGAAACGTTGGGCATAGGTCTTACTTTCTGAAAGTGATTTTATGTAAGCGGCCATCAGTTTAGCCTGTTCATATCGGCCTTCCCAGCCAATTCCGACAGCCTCAATCATGCCCAGAACAAAAAGATTGTCATATTCCGGATGGAAGATATTCAGATAGAGTTCCGGCGACAGGTCCTGCCAGTTCAAATATTTTTTATCAATAAAAGGATAATGCAGTTTGTACCCTGTAGAAAGCATGATAAGGTCATATTCCTCAAAGGATCCGTCCTTGAACCAAACTTTTTTACCTTCAAAACGGTCAATGTCGCCCTGAACCTTCACATCTCCCTGTCCGATATGGTGCAGGATAAGGGTGTTGATGACAGGATGTGATTCATAAATTTTATAATCCGGTTTTGGGAATCCGAATTTAACGGGGTCGCCGGTGAACCATTTCAGTAATTTATTGTCAACCATCTGTTTAAGCAGACGAGGCAGTTTGATGGCTCCGCCTACTGTATCCGATGGTTTTCCGAAAATATATTTTGGCACAAAATAATAACCGCGGCGTACACTGATATCTACTTTTTTTGCACGGTGTACTGCATCTACAACGATGTCGCAGCCGCTATTTCCGGCGCCGATAACCAAAACTCTTTTGCCGGCAAAGATTTCGGCATTTTTATAAGCAGCAGAGTGCATGATTTCTCCGTCGAAATACCCTTTAAATTCAGGAATATTGGGTTCTGAAAGTGTACCGTTTGCAATCACCACACCTTTGTAAAGGTAAACATTGCCGTCGTTAAGCGTGACAGCCCATTTGTCGCCCTGAGGTTCAACCTTTTTTACACCGGTATTGAAAAAATAATGCGCGTACAATCCGTAGTGCTTGGCAAAGGCGATGAAATACTCGCGCATGTGTGCCTGCCCCGGATAGTCGGGTGTACCCTCGGGCATGGGGAAGTCCTTAAATTCCGTAGTAGTTTTTGAAGAAATCAAGTGTGCCGATTCATAGACTGTACTTTGGGGATTGTTGATATTCCAAAGTCCGCCAACATCGACCCCCATTTCAAAACCATCGAAATCGATACCGCATTCCTTCAGTGCTCTTGCCCCAGAAAGTCCAGCAGGTCCTGCACCTATAACTGCAAATTTATTTTCGGTATTCAACGCTTTGTATATTGACTGCATAATAGATTATGTTGATTTTAGTGGGATGGCAAATGTAAGGAATTGTTTTAACTTATACAATAGTGAAATGCCATTATGGCACAACGAAGACATAGAACCTGATGTTCACATAAGTCACAAAGTCTCACTTGTGGGTTGATGTCTTGCTGTCATAAAAAGTTAAATCATTATAAAAGATCTTGACTTATCAATTATTTTATGTTAGTTTTGTAAAGTTACAAACCCGGATTTACTCATAAGGTAATTTTTAAAATATAAAATTATTTATTGTTTTTAGAAAAAGCAGTAAACTTAAAAATTTTAATAAAAATGAATTTTAAACTCCTAAAAAGAATCACTTTCAGAAGAAATCATTTTGTTGATTCTATACCAAAAGATAAAACGATTCTTGAAATTGGGCCTTTTTACAGACCTGTCTGTAAAGGAAGCAATGTGAAATATTTTGATATAATTGACCAAAAAGCACTTATAGAAAGGGCTGTTTCAATTGACAAAAATGTCAATACCGCAAATATCCCATTTATTAATTTTGTTTCACCCATAGGCGATTTATCTGTCGTCAATGAGCAGTTTGATGTGATCATCAGCTGCCATGCAATTGAACATCAATTAGATCTGATTGATCATTTGCAGAAAACCAGTAAACTCCTCAAAGAAAAAGGTAAATACTATGTTGTTTGTCCAGATAAGAGGTTTTGTTTCGATTATTTTATCAATAAATCATCGATTGCTGATGTTATTAATGCAAATCAGGAAAAACGGACACGGCACAGCCTGAAAAATGTTATTGAGCATTTAGGATTAACTACCCATAATAATGCAAAAAAACATTGGTTCGGCATACACGGAAATATTGAAAAAAATTCTGAAAGAATTGCCAATGCAATAAAAGAATACAATAAAAACGAATACATAGATGTGCATGCCTGGTATTTTACACCAAATTCCTTTATTAAAATTATCAACCAGCTTTATCAATTAGGGTATATTGATTTTAAAATAAGCAGTATGCAGCGTACACCCTTCCTTCAGCATGAGTTTTATGCAGTATTGGAGAAGTTTGAGTCATAAGATAAGCTCAAAATAATATAACTGTGTAATTATATTGTAAAAACTAAAAACAACAAATTATGCTTGGAAGTACAATTGTTTTCATCCCCGAATTACCGGAAGATCTGTCAAATCTCTACGAAAGAATTGTGGAAAATGGAGAATTTGAAACATTAGATCTTGATTGCCTGACCAGTTTGGACTTTGCAATTATTACTGGAAAGGATAATACAAAATGGAATTCTGTAAAAGACCCTGTTGTATATGACGAAGAGGCTGGATTGGTTATTTGTCAAATATCTATGGCAGGACTTATCTCCGTAATTGAGTACAAAGGTGATTTGGAAAATATAGACAAAGAAACACAGGATGAGGACCTGCTTAAACTCAAAGAATTTGCAGATAAATTCGGCTACCGGCATCTTTATGAACTTGTTACTTTTTAAAATAAAACTATAAAAATAGAAGGATAAACTTAGTTTAGCGTAAATAGCCGAGTATGTAAATTTTCCCCGAGATTATGTTCTAAAGTTGTAAAGTAAGATACATTATTTTCATAAAACATATTGAATGAGTATTTATGATTAAGGTCTTTACTCTTCATAAAAAGAATAGGCAGCAGTTAATGACCGCTGCCTAAGTTATTATTTCTTATGCTATTTGTAAAGGAGATAAAAAGAGAAAGAATTAATTAAGATATCTGATTTGAAAAGTCATTTATATTAGCTTCTTTCAAAATAATAATTGAATTAAAAAAATATCAGATTGATTCTAAGAGACTTTTTTAAACAAAGCGGTTAAAAAAAATATATAATACCATTAGAAACGAAGTTCCGTGCAACGATATCAAATTGTCAGAATTCATCTAAAAACCGAATAATTCTGCCATAGTTGAGACCATTATAATATCACATCAATCTAATACTCTCCGTAGATCGCTTTAACATAGCCGCCTTCCATGAAAGCAAATGGATCAAGCTGAGACTGGAAAACTGGGCCGCTGTAACCGCCTTCGAGGAGCATGCGCGCACACTCGCACATAGGTGCAGCCGTAGTTGTCTGAATGGCACGGAGCGTCTGATTTCCGATTTCAGTATTATCAATAAAATATGTTTTTTCCATAGCACGCAAAGTGCCTCTTGCATCCTTGCCGATCACATTTACATGAATCACAACAAGGTCCTCTTCCAGATGCGGCACATTGTCCATCATTTCTTTTTGAAGAATATTGATGCGCTCTTCTGCAGGTTTATCGGAATTTTTAGACAGAATACCATTCACCCATGCATAATGTCCCTGATAGCGGATTGTTTTATAATCGAGATTTTTGGCGATTCCGGCAAAAGCATCCGGAAGATCGGCAGCACCACCCGACGTAAGATCCACTTCAAAGGTTTCTCCGTCGATGATGATTCGTTCCAAGGCTGAAAGTGCAGGAACTGTAGTTTTTTTGAAGTCGCGGATAGCAACGGCATCCTGTACGTATTCAGTAGCAACACCGATAGGGCTC
The DNA here is from genome assembly GCA_044349855.1 of Saprospira sp. Classification (GTDB taxonomy): domain Bacteria; phylum Bacteroidota; class Bacteroidia; order Chitinophagales; family Saprospiraceae; genus Saprospira. Next base: position 1,259 of record JBIKQC010000223.1, on the reverse strand, counting down.
CATGTAAATCCGTAAAAATGCGGAGCAGAAGCATTTTGAGTTAAAGCGCCTACTTTCATACCAATATATTCTACCTGTTCTACCTCAAAAATTTCTTTGAATTCCTGGTATAATGCATTTGCAACAATGTTTACAAAACCGGGCGCAAGACCAGTCTGCAGCACAAAACCCGTAGAAGCACCTTTGGCAATTTCAATTACCTGATTGGTCTCATTTACATACTCTGTAAGGTTGGCATAGTGCATGCCAAATTCCTTAGCAAATGCAGCCATCCGTGGAGCCTGAGAACCCGGCAGACAGTCGAGCAAAATCTCACATTCGTCAAAAACTCTGCGCATTTCCTCATTCATACCTTCTTTTACCATTGTAAAAGCATGCACTGCGCAGGGTTTTGTTACGCCGTCTAGTACCCATTCAGAGGCATCTTCCGCGGTTTCAGTAAAGATATCACCCAAAAAAATGTCGGGAGCCACCTCGCTCAGTTCTGCCAAAAGCAATGCTACTGCGCGACCGATTCCCCCGGCTCCAGCAATAGCTATTTTGTGATGTTGTTTCATAATCTTTATATTATCAGATGTTCAGAAATTAAACATGCACTACAGCAGTGCATAAAACTGTGATTTACCTGCAAAGTAAATAAAAGCCTGACAGATTACTTCCTAAAACTGAGCTAATTTTTAGGGGATTTTATTTAGGAGTTTTAATTCAATGAAATTCAGTTACTTAATTAATAGATTTGATATATAACTTAATGAAGTACAATTTTTTTAGGATCTAAACTAAATGTAATTATTTTCGTTGTATAGACATTGAAAAATCATTTTATATCATCATTTTAAAATTTTTGACATGTCATACACTCAAAAAGCACAGGAGCTCTACACTATGATCGGCAGCGGTCAATTATTGGATGCCTTCGAAAAATTTTATTCTGAAGACGTTGTAATGCAGGAAATGGGAGAGGAGCCACGTGTGGGAAAAGCCATCAATCGGGAATTTGAACTAAAGTTTATTGGCAGCGTAGAAACTATACACGGCGGCGGAGTAAATCATATTACTGCAGACGAAACAAATGGAGTAGTTATGGTCGAAAACTGGATGGACCTTACCTTCAAAGGCGGACCCCGCGTAAGATTGGAACAGGTTTGTGTTCAGGAATGGGATGGTGAACAGATCGTAAAAGAGCGTTTTTACCACAGATAGGTCTTTAAACTACAAGTTTTCATGGTTTTATACAAGGCTGTTCCTGTTTGGGGCGG